>SKNK01000023.1 GCA_007120565.1 Nitriliruptoraceae bacterium
CGGGCGAGCCCGACGCCACCTCGGCGTAGCAGCCCGTCAACCCGACGCCACCTCGGCGTAGCAGCCCGTCAACCCGACGCCACCTCGGCGAGCTTGCGGGCGAGGATGGCCGGGACACTGAACTCGACGTCCTCGTCGACGACCATAACCGTGTCGATGTTGTCGGTCCCGCGCTCGCGGAAGTAGTCGATGACCTCTTCGACGAGGATCTCCGGAGCCGACGCCCCCGAGGTCAGACCGACGGTGCCCACCCCGTCGAACCACGCGTCGTCGATCTCGGTGGCATCGTCGATCAGGTAGGCGGGCACCGAGCGGTCCTTCGAGACCTCGACGAGGCGCTTGCTGTTCGACGAGGTCTGCGACCCGACGACCAGGACGAGGTCACTGCGTTCCGCGAGCTGCTTCACCGCATCCTGACGGTTCTGCGTGGCGTAACAGATGTCGTCGCTCTTGGGCTGCTTGAGCCCGGGGAACCTGGCGTTCAAGCGGTCGACGACGCTGGCGGTCTCGTCCATCGACAGGGTGGTCTGGGTGATGTAGGTCACCCGGGACGGGTCCTCGAGCTCGAGCTTGTCGACGTCGTCGGGCGTCTCGACCAGGCGGATGCGCTCGGGGGACTGCCCCGTCGTGCCGATCACCTCTTGATGCCCGGCGTGGCCGATCATCACGATGTCCATCTCGTCGCGCGCGTAGCGGCGGGCCTCCTGGTGCACCTTGGTGACCAGCGGGCACGTGGCATCGATCAGCGTGTGCCCGAGTCGCTTGGAGTTATCGAAGGCCTCGGGCGGCGAGCCGTGGGCGGAGAAGACGATGACCGCACCTTCGGGCACTTCGGTCTCGTCCTCGACGAAGATCGCCCCCTTGCGACGGAGGGACTCGACCACGTGCTTGTTGTGCACGATCTCGTGGCGCACGTAGACCGGTTCGCCGTAGGCCTCCAGGGCCTTCTCGACGATCAGGACGGCGCGGTCGACCCCGGCGCAGAAGCCTCGGGGCGCGGCAAGGAGCAAGGTATGAACAGCCATGGCGGGCAGGGTATCGGTGTGAACGCACAGCACCGTCTGCTTCCCGACCGTCACAGGTGGCTGTGGCCGAGGGCCGACTGTGGCAGACTTGTCCGTAGCGGCCCGGTTCGTTCAGGACCGGGTCGAAGCGCGCCGATGGACCGCCGCTCCGACCTCTCGTCCGACCGGCCTGACCCCACGCGCGGAGGGTGAACGACGTGCACATCATCATCGGTGGCTGCGGACGGCTCGGCGCAGAGATCGCGGAGCAGCTCTCCAGCGACAGCGAGACCGATGTCGTCGTGATCGACGTCAACCCCCTGTCCTTCGACCAACTCGGCGCGGGGTTCAACGGTGAGGCGCTCCCCGGTGACTGCACCGACCGCGACGTCCTCGAACAGGCCGGGATCCAACGCGCAGACGGCCTCATCGCCGTCACGCGTTCGGACAACGCGAACCTGATGACCGTGGAGATCGCCACCCACCTCTACGACGTTCCCCGCACCATCGCACGGCTACTCAACCCCGAACGCGAGGTGGTCTACCGCAAACTCGGGGTCCGCTACGTGTCGTCGACCAACACGATCGCCAAGCTGTTCCTCAACGAGTTCCGCCAGGAGAGCTACCCCCTCCACGTCGAGTTCGTGGACAGCGACGTCGCCATGGTCGACCTCGAGGTGGATACGGGCGGCCACGGCACCACGGTCGAGGAGTTCGAGCAGGACGGCCTGTTGCGGGTCGCCGCGGTCCGACGAGGTGCGCGGGTGTTCATCCCCGACCGCACGGACCGGCTCGAGCGCGACGACGTGGTGACCGCGGCGATGAAACCGACCGCACATCGTCGGTTGGCACCGCTGGTGCGCGAGCCCTTCGACCGCGACCGCGCGAGGGAGGCGTAGCCATGTACGTCGTGATCATGGGCGGTGGTCGGATCGGTCGGTACATCGCCAAAGACATGAGCGACAAGGGCCACGAGGTGACCGTGGTGGAACGCACCGCAGGCAGGTGCGAGGCGCTGGTGACCGAGAACGACATCCTGGTGATCGAGGGGGATGCCTGCGACGTGCGCTACCTGGAGCAGGCGCACACCGACCGCGCGGACGTGTTCGTCGCCACCACCCACGAGGACGATGACAACCTCGTCGCCTGCCAGCTCGCGAAGATCGAGTTCAACGTCACGCGGGCGATCAGCCGGGTGAACACCCCCAAGAACGTCGAGATCTTCGACGCGCTCGGCATCGAGCCGGTGTCGTCCACGCGGTTGATCTCCGAGCTGTTGGAGAACGAGTTCTCCGTCGGCGAACTGATCCACCTCACCAGCCTGAAGGGCGGCAAGGTCAGCCTGGTCGAGATCCGGATCCCCACCGGATCCGCGGCTCCCAAGGCACGGTCGCTCGAGGACCTCGAGCTGCCGCATCAGGCCGTGATCGTCGCCATCTTCCGCGGCGACGAGACCGTGATCCCCAAGGGCGACACGTTCATCGAACCCGGCGACGAGGTCGTCGCCCTGACCACCCCGGAGCTCGAGGAACGCCTCAGTCGGGCGCTGCTCGGTCAACGCTCATGAGGGCCAGTACCCGGCGTGATGTCCCGTGGCACCGGCGAGCCGCACGTGGCGTCGGACTGGCCCTCGCCCTCTGCCTCGCCGTGTTCGCCGTCGGTGCCGTGATGTCGGTGCTGTTCGTGCTGGCGATGGGCTGAGCCGATGATCCTGCGCCCCGGTGCGGACGACATCCGCCTGATCGGTTTCTACCTCGGCAAGGTGCTGCTCGGGCTGGGTCTGGTCATGCTGATCCCCGCCGCGATCGCCCTGATCGCCCAGGAGTGGAACGCGGCGACCTCGTTCGTGATCGGCGCCAGCCTGTGCATCACGGTCGGTGCGGCCAGCGATGCTCGGTTCCACACCCGTCGGCCACTCACATGGGCCCACGGCATGGTCATCGTGGCGTTGGCGTGGCTGGTCGGCGCCGTGTTCGCCGCGATCCCGATGTACCTCTCCGGGAGGTTCACCGACCCGCTGGCCGCGCTGTTCGAGGCGATGTCGGGCCTGACGACCACCGGCATGTCGGTGATCAACGACCTCGACCATACGCCGATATCCGAGGACTTCTACCGCCACCTCTTGCAGTTCGCCGGTGGTCAGGGGATCGTCATCGTGGTGCTGTCGCTGTTCGCCGCCGGCGGTGCGAGGATCGCCACCCTGTACGCCTCGGAGGCCCGCGACGAGCGGGTCCTGCCCAACTTCATCCGCACCGCACGGTTCATCTTCATGGTCGCCGGAACGTTCCTGGTGCTCGGGACCTCCGCGCTGTTCGTCGCGCTGCTCACCACCGGGTTCACCCCGGATCGTGCGCTGTACCACGCCATCAACCTGTTCTTCGCCTCGTTCGACACGGGCGGCTTCTCGGTGATGCAGGCCTCCATGAGCTACTACCACTCGTTGTCGGTCGAGTTGATCGTCATGGTGCTGATGATCGCCGGGACGCTGTCCTTCGGGCTGCACTTCGCCCTGTGGAACGGCGATCCGAGGAACGTGCTGAGGCACCTGGAGACCCGGACGTTGGCGGTCACCTCGACGATCTTCTTCGCCGCCGTGTGCTTCGGGTTGCTGCGCGCCGGCACCTACGACTCGGTGGAGGCGTTGTTCCGCAAGGGCTTCTTCACGCTGGTCTCCGCGGTCTCGAGCACCGGCCACCAGGTCAACGTCGGCGAGACCTACCTCAGCGACTGGGGGGTGCTCGCACCTGCCGCGATCGTGGGGGCGATGGCGATCGGTGGGATGGCATCCTCCACGTCTGGCGGCATCAAGGCGATCCGTATCGGGATCGCGTTCAAGACCTTGCTCCACGACATCAAGCGGATCCTGCTCCCGGAGTCGGCCCTGGTGGTCACCACCTACCACGCCGGTAGGCGCACCACCCTGCGGGACGACACGGCTCGCGCGGCCACGACGATCCTGCTGCTGTTCCTGGTGACCCACCTGGTCGGGGCCATGGTCGGACTGCTCTACGGCGAGTTCGACATCACCCAGACGCTGTTCGAATCGGTCTCCGTCGGCTCCAACATCGGCATCTCCATCGGGGTCGTCTCCCCGGAGATGCCCCACGGGCTCATGGCGGTGTACATCGCCATGATGTGGCTCGGCAGGCTGGAGTACGTCGCGGTGTTCGCCCTGATGGGCTACGTGTTCTCGCTCGCGCGCGGGAAGGCCAAGGCATGACCACCCGTCGAGCCGACCAACGCCCCCCACGCCGTCGCGGACGGACCCGGTGGCTGCTGGTGACCCCCGTGGTGGGGTTGACCCTGATCGTCGCGTTCGTCGTCGGGCTCGAAGCACTCGCTCCGACGGTCGAGTCCGGCGATCGACGCGTTGAAGGCGTGCCACCCCTGGCTTCGGTCGACGAACGCCCCTGCACCCGCCAGATCCAGGAAGGCATCGCCGAGGAGTTGCGCGACGGCTTCCCGCGAGCCGGACGCATCTCCTCGACGCAGGTGATCCTGTGCCCGCGAGGTTACGACGGCTTGACCGTCACCTTCGTCGGTGAGGTCGTCGGCGACGTGCTGCCACGACCCGGCGGCGCGTGGGCTCAGGTCAACGACGACGCCTACGCGCTGGAGGTCGGCCCCTTGGTCGGTCACCGGGAGTTGGACGGGTTCAACACCGGTCTCGCGGTGTGGCTGCCGGATGGCTTGCACGAACAGATCGAAGCGCCTGGTCGACCTGGGCGTCGTGGCGACGTGATCCTCGTGAGGGGCACGCTGTTCCAAGCCGATCCCGATGACGGTGGCGGCCTCACCATCCGGGCCGAGGAACTCGAGACCCTCGCGGCACCGTTGGAGGTCGAGGACCCGCTGCACATCCCCCAGTTGATCGCGGCGGTCATCCTCGCGCTGCTCGCGGTCGCCAGCGTCATCTGGTCACGACGCATCGCACGCCGGTCGTAGGGACCACCAGCCACACCCGCGAGCCGGGGGCTGTGGCCGCGCTACGGGTCGGCGTCACCGCTTGTCGGTGAGCCCGGCTTCCTGTGACGAGGGGCACAGCGGTTCGATCACACAGTCCTCGCAGCGGGGGCTGCGCGCGAGACAGGTCCGGCGGCCATGGTGGATCAGCAGGTCGGCGACCTCCAGCCACCGCTCCCGCGGGAACAGGCGCATCAGGTCCTGCTCGATGC
>SKNK01000225.1 GCA_007120565.1 Nitriliruptoraceae bacterium
CGACGTCTCGATCGAAGATCTCGGCGCCACGAGCGCTGACGTGGCTGACCCGCCAGTCCGGATCCAGGGTCAGGAACCCGTCGTCGACCCGGTCCAGGGTCGTGGTGAGCTGCTCCGCCAACCAGTGGGTCTCGAGTTCCGCCAGCTTCCTGGCCGTGACATCGACGACGTGGACCAGGGCGTACAGCGGCCGTTTCGTGGTGTCACGGATCAGCGTGCTGGTCGTCAAGCCCCACCGGGTCGACCCGTCGGCGTGGACGAAGCGCTTCTCCAGGGTGTAGCTGGCCTCGGCGCCCGTTACGAGCCCAGCGAGCAGGCGCTGCTCCTCCGCGAGGTCCTCCGGATGGGTCGTCGTCTGCCAGGTCAGATCCTGCAGCTCATCCCTCGACCGACCGATGAACTCCTGCAGGGCGGCGTTGCTCTCCAGGATCCGATGATCGAGCCCGATGATGGCCATGCCGACGGGGGCGTTGACCATCGCCAGCCGGAAGCGCTGTTCGGACTCGCCGAGCCGCACCTGGGCCTCGTGTCGGGCGGTGACGTCCCGCCCGATGGAGAGCACCTCGTCACCGTCTGGCGTGGTGATCAGTTGATCGACCCACTCGATCCAGCAGGTGGGGTCCTCGGGTGCTCGGCGAGGTTCGGTGTCGGTCAGTAGCGGCGTATCGCGGCTGAGCTTGGCGAGTTGCGACCACATGCCATCGAGCTCGGTTGGGGACAGCAACTCGTCGAGGGGGCGACCGATCAACTCGTCAGGCGCGCCCGCGTGGCCCTCCGCCCACGCCGTGTTGCAGTAGACGACCACGTGGTCGTCGAAGCGGTAGCGGGAGACCCGCTCGGGCATCGCGTCAAGGATCTCCGCCAACAGCTGACGATCGGTGTTGTGCGCTGCCACGGACATGCGGAACCTCGTCGACGTCGCCGGCGGGTGCCCGAGCGTCCTCGGTGCCACCGGCCTGCGTCACAGGTCGAGCGTACGTTCTTCAGGTCGGCCGTGGTTCGGAGCGGAGCAGCAGTTCGAGCAGGATGAGCGCTCCGGACTTGTCCAGGGGATCGTTGGCGTTGCCGCACTTGGGGCTCTGGACGCAGCTCGGACAACCATCGTCGCAGGGGCAGTCCTCGATCATGGCCCAGGTGACACGCAGGTGTTCCCCGAGCCGCCGGAAGGACCGCTCGGCCAGGCCGGCACCTCCCGGATAGCCGTCGTAGACGAAGACCGTTGGCTGCCCCGTGTCCGGGTGCTGTGGCGTCGACAGTCCGCCGAGGTCCCACCGATCGCACAGGGCCAGCAGCGGCAGCATCCCGATGGCCGCATGCTCCGCCGCGTGCAAGGAACCCGGGATCCGCGCCGGTGTCAGCCCAACGTCCAGCAGCTCCGCTTCGGGGACCGCGTACCAGGTTGCGACCGTGCGAAGCAGCAGCGGTGGCAGATCAAGTTCCACGTGCTCGAGCACCTCCCTCGACCCGATACGCAGGACGTCGTACCCCGTGACCTGTGTGGTCACCTGGACCCGCCCGAGCCGGAGCTGCACCTCTCCCCAGACGTCGGACTCGGTCTCCTCGAGGACCGTGATGTCGGTGTCCGACCTGGCCCGCGTGGTGATCGTGGTGTCGGTCGCCTCCTGGATGACGGCCAGGCGGCGTTCCAGATCGAGGTCCTCGACCCGGTAGGTCCGCCCCTGGTGGAGGTAGACCGCACCCGGATGCACCTGCTGGTGGGATCGGGCCTCATCGACATCACCCAGGAGTGCCCCGGTACCCCCATCGACGATGCGGACCGGCTGGCCTCCTGCTGAGCGCAGATCGACCTGTGCGGAGGCGCGCCGCCGTGAGATCCAGTGGTACCTGCCCGCGCGTGACCGCAGGACCCCGTCCGCGACATCGCGGGCGAGCAGGTCGGGCGCGGTCGGCCCGAACCATCGCTCCACCTCGTCGTCCTGAAGTGGCGACTCCTGGCAGGCGCAGCGCAGGTGGGGACCCAGGAGGTAGGGGTTGCCAGGATCGATGACCGCGTCCTCGGGTTCGCGGCCGAACAGTTCCTCCGGGTGGGTGACCAGGTAGTGGTCGAGCGGGTCCTCCTGGGCGACCAACACCCCAACGGCGGCATCGGCCGAGCGCCCGGCGCGGCCGATCCGTTGCCAGAACGACGAGGTGGTACCTGGCCATCCGGCGAGCACGATCGCATCCAGCCCACTGACGTCGATCCCCAACTCCAGCGCCTCGGTCGCGGCGACGCCCAGCAGCCTGCTGCTCCGCAACCCTTCCTCGAGGTCGCGACGGTCCTCTGAGAGGTAGCCGGCGCGGTACGCGGCGACCCGGTCCGCCAGGCGAGCGCCGTCATCTCCCCTGGCGTCGCTCAGCCGCTCCTGGGCGTTGAGCGCCACCACCTCGGCTCCCTTGCGGCTCCGGGTGAACACCAGGGTCTGGACGCCCGCTCCGACGAACCGTGCCAACAGGTCGCCGGACTCCCGCAGCACGGAACGTCGGGATCGGTGCTCCTCATCCTCGAACGGAGGCAGCCAGAGGCCGACGTCGATCGGGCCGCGAGGAGCGCCGTCGAGGGTGATCGGGGAGACCTCCAGACCGGTCAGTTCGCTGGCGTGCTCGCCCGGGTTGCCGATCGTCGCGCTCGCCAGCAGGAAGGTCGGGGACGCGCTGTAGCGCTCGCATAGCCGGCGGAGTCGTCGCAGCACGAGCGAGACGTGGCCGCCGAAGACGCCGCGCGCAACGTGGGACTCGTCGACCACCACGTACGCCAGGCGATGGAGCAGGTCGGCCCACCGTTGATGGTTCGGAAGCAGGGAGTGGTGCAGCAGGTCCGGGTTGGTCAACAGCAGGTTCGCGGTGCGACGGACCGCGTCCCGCTCGGTCTGCGGGGTGTCACCATCCAGCACGGCTGCCCTCACCTGTGGCAGCTTGAATCCCCGGAGCACGCGAAGCTGATCGTGCGCGAGCGCCTTGGTCGGGGCGAGGTAGAGCGCGACGGCGCGGTCGTCGGCCAGCAGGCGGTCCAGGACGGGAAGCTGGAAGGCCAGGCTCTTGCCGGAGGCGGTCCCGGTGGCGACGACCAGGTGCTCGCCGGCTCGCGCCCGTTCGTAGGTCTCGGCCTGGTGCTGCCACAGTTCGGTGATGCCGGCTCGTTGCAACCGTGCCCGAAGCGTCGTCGGGATGTCCTCGGGGAAGGCCACGGTGCGGGCTCGGCGCCGTGGGAGGCGTTGGACATGGACGAGTCCGTGTGGCTCCGGATCGGGCGTACCGTCAACGACCGACCCGCTCCCGTCGCTCAGGATCGGATCCGGGCGACCGAGTAGGTCAAGCACGTCGCGCGGGTCCGTGACGTCCTCCTCGAGTGGGCGGGACGACGCTACCTCGCAGTCGCTACCGTCCGGGTCCCCCAACCCCGAAGCGACGACGAGGCATCACGTGGTAGACCAGATCCGGATCGAACGTCGTGACGAACACGGCTGGATCGTGCTCCTGGTCGAAGGTCAGGTGGACGTGGCGACCGCGCCGAGGTTGCGTCAGGCGCTGACCGAAGCCCAGTACGGCGGAGGCCAACAGGTCGCGCTCGACCTCGACGGGGTGGAGTTCCTGGACTCGTTCGGACTCGGTGTCATCGTTGGTGGTCTGAAGCGCGCTGGCAGCCACGGAGGGGAACTGGCCATCGTCTGCTCTCGGTCACGGTTGCTGCACCTGTTCGAGGTGACCCGCCTCAACGAGATCGTGGCGATCGGTGCCACGCTGGACGACCACGGGACCACATCGCCGGTGGACCCCCGTTAGCATCCTCCGAGGTTGCAGGAGCCGGCGTGGTTGAGATCGACGAGCGGACACGCACGAGCATCGCGGCGTATGACGCCCACGCTCGTGAGTACCAGGCTGCCCTGAGGATGAAGCGGCCGGTGGCCGACGTGCGCCGGTTCGCGGACATGGCTGATCGTCATGACCTCGTGCTCGACGCGGGATGTGGGCCGGCAACCGATCTGCGGCTGTTGCGCGACACCGGCGTCCATCCGGTCGGTGTCGACCTCGCCCTGGGGGCCTTGCGCGAGGCCCGCATGCTGCTACCTCGTCACCCGCTGGTGCAGGCACCGCTGCAGGCCTTGCCCTTCAAACCGCGGAGCTTCGGGGGGCTGTGGCTCTCCGGGACGTTCACGAACCTCCCCCGCGCAGATTGGCGGGCGACCTTCTCGGCGCTGCTCGAACTGTTGGACTCCGGCCCGGTCTACCTCTCCTGCTACCGGGGGACCCGTGATCTGGTCGAGGTGGATGACCCCATCCTCGGGCGGTTGCACGTGTCCGAGGCGACCGAAGACGAGGTCGAGGCGTTGTTCTCCTCTCACGGGTTGACCGAGGTCTCCATCGAGATCCGACCGGACCCGATCCTCGAACGTCGCCGGCCCTGTGTCGTCGCGCTGGGTCGTCTCAACCGCTGAGCATCGCCGGCTCAGACCTGTCCGGTCTCGTGACCGTCCTCGGTGGAACCGGTCTCGGCGCTTGTGGCGGAGGAAGGCTCCCCGCCAGTGCTCTCCGGCAGGGGGTAGGTCCGGTGAAGCTGGTCCATCAGGGGTTTGGCCGCTGCGTGGAGTGGGCGGCAGACGACGTCGGCCCCCGCTGCTCGAAGGCGGTCGACGTCGTCCTCGTCATCGACACTCACGGCGATGTGCCCCTGGTAGCCGTGTCGCTTGAGTGCGTCGAGCAGGTGCAGGTTGACCTCGAGTCCTCGGAGCGAGCTGATCACCCAACGGGTCCGATCGAGGGGGAGTTGTTCGGGGAGGTCGGGATCCTCGGCATCGCCGTAGATCACCGGCACATCGAACCGGTCTCCCTGCCCGCTGCGCGGATCGAAGTCGACCGCCAGCACGTCGTCGTCTCGGTCGAGGAGTTCCTGCAGGATCGTCGACCCGAACCGTCCCAGCCCGATCACGATGAACTCGGGTTGCGCGGACTCCTCGTCGAGATCCAGTGACCGGGTCTGCTTCCGCTCGAAGATGCGCAGCGCCGGTTCCAGTCGTGCGTAGAGCGCGTCGGAGCCGTAGATCATGTAGGTGGAAGCGCCGATCGTGATCAGCCCGACGGCGGTCACCAGCCCGACCACGTCGCCGCCGACCTGGCCCTGAGCCGCCCCGAGCGCGATCAGGATCAGCGAGAACTCGCTGATCTGCGCGACGGTCAACCC
>SKNK01000337.1 GCA_007120565.1 Nitriliruptoraceae bacterium
ACATCGAACGTTCTGCCTCGACCCCGATGGAGACCCGCGGGGTGTTCGCGCGGTGGGACGCCGATGACCGGCGTCTGCGGATGTACTCGTCGACGCAGACCCCGACCAGCGTCCGCGCGGCGGTCGCCACGCTGCTCGACCTGCCCCTGGCCGACGTCGAGTGCATCGCGCCCGACATCGGCGGCGGGTTCGGCGTCAAGATCATGCACCCGTGGCCCGAGGAGGTGCTGGTCCCGTTCATGGCCCGGCAGCTCGAGCATGAGGTCAAGTTCACCGAGGACCGCTACGAGCACTTCGTCAGCGCGAACCACGAACGCAGCCAGGTTCAGTGGATCGATGTCGGGTTCGACGACGACGGCCGCATCCTGGGGCTGGACGTGCGGTTCCTCCACGACCACGGCGCGTACATCCCCTACGGGCTGATCGTGCCGATCATCACCTCGACCCAGCTGCTCGGGCCCTACAAGATCACCGACTACCGGGTCACCTTCGACAGCCTCTACACCAACACCACGCCGGTCACCCCGTATCGCGGTGCCGGCCGTCCGCAGGGTTGCTTCGCGATGGAGCGCACGATGGATCGCATCGCCGCGCACCTCGACAAGGACCGCACCGAGGTCCGCGCCACCAACTTCATCCAGCCCGACGAGATGCCCTACGCCTTCGGCCTGATGTTCCAGGACGGCCGCGACTACACCTACGACTCGGGCGACTTCCCGCAGTCGCTGGTCAAGCTCAAGGAGTTGGTGGAGTGGGACGGCTTCGCCGAGCGCAAAGCGGCTGCTGAAGCACAGGGCAAGCTGCTTGGCCTCGGCCTCGCCTGCTACGTCGAGGGCACGGGCGTCGGCCCCTACGAGGGCGGCCACGTACTGATCGAGCCAACCGGCAAGGTCCAGGTCGCCACGGGCCTGTCCTCCCAGGGGCAGGGGCACCAGACCGCCTTCGCACAGATCGTCGCCGAGGAGTTGGGCGTCGACATCAACGACGTCGAGGTGGTGACCGGCGACACCCGGCGGTTCCAGTACGCCGTCGGGACCTTCGCCTCCCGCGCCGCGGTGATGAGCGGCAACGCGATCCACCTCGCCGCGCGCAAGGTCAAGGAGAAGGCGCTCGCTCTGGCGTCCCAGGCGCTGGAGGTCGATGAGGAGGACCTCGAGCTCGTCGACGGTGACGTCCGCGTCATCGGCAGCCCCGAGACCAAGGTCGCACTGACGATGCTGGCGACCCTGTCCAACCCGTTGCGCTACGCCTTCGATGAGCAGGCCGCCGCAGCGACCCAGTTCGCCACCCCGGCGGACCCCAACAAGCCACCGGTAGCCGAAGGCGAGACCCCCGGGCTCGAGGCCACCGACTACTACTCGCCGCTGCGCTCGACCTTCGCCAACGGCATGCACGCCGTCGAGGTCGAGGTGGACCCGGAGACCTCCGACATCTCCATCGTTCGGTACGCGGTCGTGCACGACTGCGGGACGCTGATCAACCCGATCATCGTCAAGGGGCAGGTCCTGGGGGGTGTCGCCCAAGGCGTCGGCGGTGCGCTCTACGAGCGCATGGCCTACGACGCGCAGGGCCAACTCAACAACGCCAGCTTCATGGACTTCCTGATGCCCTACGCGACCGAGGTCCCCGACGTCGACATCGATCACCTCGAGACGCCGTCGCCGCTCAACCCGCTCGGGATCAAGGGTGCCGGCGAGGCCGGGGTGATCCCGGGATCTGCGGCGATCGCGGCGGCGATCGAAGACGCGACCGGGGTCACGATCTCCGCGATGCCGATCGGCCCGTCGGAGCTGCACGACCAACGGCTCGCTGCCGAGGAGGGCGCCGCATGAAGGTCTCCGGTGAACACCAGGTGGCGGTGGGCCGGCAACAGCTCTGGGACGCGCTCCACGACCCCGAGCTGTTGCGCGACGCGCTGCCGGGGTGCTCGAAGCTGGACGGCGCCGAGTCGGGCCGTTACACGGTGACGATCCGCGTCGGTATCCCCTGCGTCGAAGGCGCCTACCACGGTGATCTGCAGGTCCTGGAGCGCACCGCACCCTCGTCGCTGACGCTCGCAGCCTCCGCCGCGGGGGAGCAGGGCAACGGTCGAGGGCAGGTCCAGATCGATCTCGACGAGACCGATGGCGGCACCCGGGTGCGCTACGACGTCGACGTCGAGGTAGCGGGTGCGGTATCGCGGGTCGGTCACCGGCTGCTGGCCAGCGCCACGGAGCGCACCGTCGCCGACCACCTCGACGCCGTTGCTGAGGCCTGCGGTGGTGGCGCTGCTGGCGCGACGCAGCCCACGCCCGAGGTGCCGGCACAGGTCAGCGCCGACGGGGGACAGGTCGACCAGGCGACAGGCGAGGTGGCGGGGATCCCGCGGGCTGAGGAGCCCGACCGCAGGTTCGCTCCGCTGGTGCTGAGCCAGAAGCAGGCGGTGACCGCGGGGGTCGTCGCCAGCGGGCTGATCGGGGTGCTCGTCGGCCGCTGGTCACGACGATGACCGACCCGCGGCACGTCACGGAGATCGTCGCAGCGATCCGCTCTCGGCAGGTGACCGCCGAGCAGGTGGCGCGGCGCTGCCTCGATGCCATCGCGGAACTCGAACCGACCCTGCAGGCCTGGGCTCACCTCGATGAGGAGGCGGTGCTCGAACAGGCCCGTGAACGTGACCGGCAGCAGGCCGAGGACCCCGCGTCGGTTGGCCTGCTCCACGGGGTCCCGGTTGGGGTGAAGGACATCATCGACGTCGCCGGGATGCCGACCGGCAACGGTGCGGACATCCCCGTCGACGGCTTCGCGACCACCGATGCCGTCGTGGTCGCCCGGTTGCGGGCCGAGGGAGCCGTCATCGTCGGCAAGACGGTCACGACCGAGTTCGCGCTGTTCCGCCCCGGGGCGACCACCAACCCGCACGATGCGTCGCGGACGCCCGGTGGTTCGTCCAGCGGGTCGGCGGCGGCGGTCGGTGCCGGCACGATCCCGCTGGCGATCGGGACACAGACGGCCGGATCGATCGTGCGCCCCGCCTCCTTCTGCGGCATCGTCGGCGCCAAGCCGACCGTCGGTTCGGTGGTCCGTGACGGGGTGACGATGTGCTCATCCACCCTGGACACGATCGGGCTGTTGGGCAGTGACGTCCCCGGGGTTGCGGCGGGGCTGTCGGTGATGGCGTCGGACCCCGAGAGCTTCACCCCCGCGGCGGTAGATGGCCTTCGCATCGGGTTCTGCCGCACGTTCGAGTGGGGGGAGATGGACCGGTCTGCCCAGGAGGTCGTCGAGACCGGTGTGCGTGGGCTGGCCGACCACCTCGACGTCGTCGAGGTGGATCTGCCGATGATGATGCGAGGCATCGTGCAGGCCCAACAGGTCATCATGAACGTCGAGTGCGCCGACGAACTCGCCGACGTCCGAGAGGAACACGAAGCCCTGCTGAGCCCGAAGCTGCTGCAGGTGCTCGACGCCGGGGAGGCGTGGCGCTGGGCCTACGGCCCCGCCACCGATCACGCGGCGCTCGGACGGGCCCTGTTGGATCAACTGTTCGCCGAGGTGGATGTCATCATCGCCCCGGCGGTGCTGGGCGAACCGCCCCTGGCCGACAGCACCGGCGACCCCCTGTTGTGCCGCATGTGGACCCTGCTCGGCACCCCGGCCATCGCCGTCCCAGGGCTGACCGGCCCCTCCGGTCTGCCCGTCGGTGTGCAGGTCATCGCGCCCCCGGGGCGTGACGCGATCGCGTTGGGTGCGGCCGAGTTGATCGCGGACCACCTCGGCATCTAGCGGGTGGCGTGTGTTCGTCGCCTGCTCGACTCCGGCTACTCCGACGGAGCCCGTTCCTGGTGCTGCTGCGGGTCCCCCGTTGCGTGGTTGCGGCGGCGACGCGCCCAGGCGATCACACCGCAGAGCAGTGCTCCGACCAGCGAGACCCCCGCGGCAAGTTGAGCCGCCAACGCCTGGAAGCCTCGCGCGCTTCCGTTGGTCATGAACAACAGCGCAGAGACGGCGAGCAGAGTCACAGCCACCAACGCGGCCACCACGGCCGTGCGGCCGAAGATGCGCGAGCTCGTCGCGCCTGGTGCCTCTGTCGCGTCCCGAACCGCAACCACCGCCCAGGCGCCCAGGGGCCAGATCAGCGCACCCGCGACGAGCCAGAGCTCACCGGGTAGCGCGACGGCGAGCGGGGCATTGATCAGGACCATGTCGCGACCTCCTTCGCGTGGACGGAGGCGGGGTCTGCGTGGGAACCCTCCATCGAACCGCCGGCAGCAGGGCCGGCTACCAACGTTCGGACGAGGGTGACCCTCCGCTCCGTCGTGCCGTTCGTCGATGCAGACGACGATCAGGGAACGGGGGCGACCGGCACGGGAACGCGGCGTTCGGTCGTCGAGCCATCCCCGACCGTGCCGGTGGTGTTCCATCCCCAGCAGACCGGCGTTCCGCTGGCGCGGGTCGCGCAGGTCTGCCAGAACCCCGCCATGATGGACGTGGCGTCCGTGAGGTCGGCGACCGGGGAGGGGGCGAGCCTCAGGTTGTACTCGGTTCCGTCCCCGAGTTGACCGTTGCGGCCGTCTCCCCAACAGCTCGCGGATCCGTCACCATGGACCGCGCAGGTGTGTCCGAACCCTGCGGAGATCCCGGTGGCATCATCGATGTCGCCGCTGCGTGTGGGGAAGGGACGTGGGCGGTCCGTGCCGTCTCCGACGGAGCCCGACACGTTGGTTCCCCAGCACCAGACCGAACCGTCGGATCGTCTGGCACAGGTGTGGGCGCTGCCCGCGGTGATCTCGACGGCGTCGTCGACATCCAACACCGGCGCCGGTGCGTACGCCCAGGCCAACCACTGATCAGGATCGGCAGGCTGGCTGCTCCCGCGCTCAGGGCCGGTACTGCCCCAGCAGCTCACGGTTCCGTCACGATGACGTGCACAGGTGTGAGAACCGGCGGCGACCTGCACCGCGTCGCGGATGAACGGTGAACGCAACGGAACCGCCCGAGCACTGGCGGGGCCGTGGACACCGTCGGCGAGTTCGCCGTGGTAGTTGTTACCCCAGCAGGACACCCCGCCGTCGCGGTGGACGGCGCAGGTGTGGTCGTACATCGCGGACAACCCGATCACGTCACTCAGCCCCGGGATGCGATGCGGTGCGTTCCGCATCCACTCGTGCTCCAGGAGTCCGTCGCCTAACTGTCCCA
>SKNK01000038.1 GCA_007120565.1 Nitriliruptoraceae bacterium
AGGTCCGCGCACCTGGACCTCGCCGATCGCCTTGCCGTCCCATGGCTGCTCGTCACCCGCATCGTCGACGATGCGCATGTCCATCCCGGCGAACATCCGCCCGGTCTTCGCACGCCAGTCCAGTTGTTCCTCCCAGCTGTCGACCCCTGCAGGCGGCTGCGAGAGCGCGCCCACGGGCGAGGTCTCGGTCATACCCCAGCCCTGGATGATCTCGATGCCGTACTGGTCGTGGAAGCGGGAGATCATGGCGCGTGGCACCGCGGCGCCACCGACGGTGACCCGCTCGAGGGACGACAGGTCGAGGTCCTGCGTCTCGCCGAGCGCGAGGACGCCGTTCCAGACCGAAGGGACCGCGGCGGAGAAGTTCGGCCGCTCGGTGGCGATGAACCTGCTGAGTGGCTCGGGCTGGAGGTAGCGCTCGGGCTGGAGGATGTCGCTGCCGAAGGTCCAGCAGATGTAGATCAGTCCCCAGGCGTTCGCGTGGAACTGCGGGACGATGACCAGGGTGCGGTCACCGTCGCCGAGGTGGAGACCGTTGGCGGTGGCACCGAAGGTGTGGGTCCACTGGGACCGGTGGCTGTAGACCACTCCCTTGGGGTTGCCCGTGGTCCCGGAGGTGTAACACATGAGTGCCGCGGCGCGTTCGTCGAGATCGGGCCAGTCGTAGCTGGGACCCTCGGCGGCGATCAGGTCGTCGTAGCGCAGCACCTCTCGGCCGAGCGCCGAGGCATCTCCGTCGCCGACGACGATGATGTGCTCGACCCCTCGCAAGGCCTCAGGAGCTTGGGCCAGCACCTCCACGAGCGAGTCGTCGACGATGATCGCGCGGTCGCCCCCGTCGCGGATCACGAAGTCCAGTTGGTCGGGGAACAGGCGGATGTTGAGCGTGTGGAGGACCGCTCCCATGCAGGGAACGGCGAGGTAGGCCTCGGCATGCTCCTGGTGGTTCCAACAGAAGCTGCCGACCACGTCGCCGTGGCCGATGCCGAGCCGGGCCAGTGCGTTGGCGAGTCTGCCCACCCGCTGGTAGGTGTCCGCGAAGCTGACCCGTCGGGCCGCGTCACCCTGCCAGGTGACGATCTCGCGCTCGGCATGTACGCGGCCGCCGTGATGCAGCAACTGCGTCACCGTCAAGGGGTGGTCCATCATCGTGCTCTGGATCACGATCGACTCCTCTCCCGCGGGCCTCCGCCTGATGCCGCCACACTACGCGGTCGGCGCACTAGGGTCCCTGCCGACCGGGGTGGGGAGAGAGCATGTCGGACGCAGCGAGTGCACCGGTGGCGCTGGACCATGAACTCCGCGGGTCGGGTCCGCCGGTCGTCCTGATCCACGGGATCACCGAGGACCGCCGTACGTGGGAGCCGCTCGTTGGCGGCCTTGCGGGAACCCACCAGGTTCTGGCGGTAGACCTGCGGGGTCATGGCGGTTCGCCATCGGTGGCTCCGTACGATCTGGAGGCCATGGCCAACGACGTCAACGTACTGGTAGAGCGGTTGGGGTTGGCGGAGCCGCTCGTGGTCGGTCACTCCCTCGGCGGGATGGTCGCGACGGCGTACGCAGCCGCATCCTCGACGCGAGCGGTCGTCAACGTCGACCAGCCACTGGACCTCGTCAGCTTCCAGGATCAGCTGCGTGAGGTCGAACCCGTGCTGCGCGGTGACGGGTTCGCGGCGGTTGCCGAGCACCTGTTCACGTCGATGCAGGGTCCGCTCTCACCTGCCCAGGCGTCCTGGATCGGGGGGATCCGTACACCGAAGCAGGAGGTCCTGCTCGGGGTGTGGGCGCCGGTGTTCGACCTCACTGCGGACGAACTCGGCCGCATGGTCGATGCCATCGCAAGTGCGGTCGCGGTGCCCTACCTCGCCATCCACGGCATCGACCCCGGTCCGGGATACGCCGAGTGGTTGACCAGCCGGATACCAGCGGCTGAGGTCGAGATCTGGGACAACCACGGGCACTACCCCCACCTGATCGATCCCTCGCGCTTCCTCGAACGTCTCCGCGAGTTCGACCCGGCGATCTGAGGGCGCGCTCTCCGCGGCAACAGGGCCCGCCGTCGAGGCCGGTTCGGGGTGCGTCCAGCTGGACGCGACAGGGACCCATGACGAAGGGGGCTACTAACCGGTCCGCAGACTGGTTCAGCCCGGTTGAGTGTCTTCCACATCGAAGATCAGCCCCGATGCTGGTCGAACCTCGAGGAGGAAGACGATGGGTCTCGCGATACTGCTCCTGATACTCGCCCTGATAGCCGGCGGCGTCGGCATCTTCGTCGAAGCGTTGCGCTGGGTGCTGATCATCGCCCTCGTGCTGTTCATCGTCAGCGCGGTGACCGGGGCCCGCGGTCGAGCACGTACGGGACCGTAGGTTCCGACGTTTCGCCCGCCCGTGATGAACCTTGCCACGGGCGGGCGTCGTGTAGGTCTGGTGCGCGCGGGATAGGGTCTGAGCCGGTCGACTGGAGGTCGGTTCGTGATCACCGCGTTCGTGCTGCTTGACATCGATGTGGCCTGTATCCCCGAAGCGGCCAGGTCGATCTGCGAGATCGACGGGGTCACCGAGGTCTACTCGGTCACGGGGCGCTACGACCTGATCGCGAAGGTCTCGGTGCCGCAGAACGAGGATCTTGCTGACGTCGTGACGGGTCGCATCGGCAAGATCGAGGGCATCCAGGGCAGCGAGACGGTGATCGCCTTCCGTAACTACGCGGACTCGTTGCTCGATGCAGGGTTCTCGCTCGGATCCGGGCGATAGAGCGTCCTCAGATGTTCCTCGGCGCCCTGCAGTTCGATGCGTGCATGAGGGATGGGATTGCCCTCGAGTTGGCTGCCATGACAAGCGATCGCGGCCAACTGCCGTGTGCGGTCGACGGCCAGCGTGACGTCGAGTTCGTCCTCATCGCGACCGAGGAAGGGAACGGCGAACCGATCGCGCAGAGCCGAGGCGACCTGGGAGGTCAGCGCCCAGGCAAGGACCGGGATGG
This sequence comes from Nitriliruptoraceae bacterium, assembly GCA_007120565.1. Taxonomy (GTDB): domain Bacteria; phylum Actinomycetota; class Nitriliruptoria; order Nitriliruptorales; family Nitriliruptoraceae; genus CSSed11-175R1. Next base: position 2,984 of record SKNK01000038.1, read on the forward strand.
CGAGGGTGCGGCCGGCGCCGATGGCCGCCTGGGTGACCCGCTGGTGGTCGGGATGCCCCGTTATCCCGCCATGGTCGTAGGTCAGTAGCGCCTGACTGCCCTCGGCAGCGGCGCCGATGTCCGCGATGAGTCGGTGGAGATCGACCTCGTCGAGGCCACCGTCGGGATGGTGAAGAAGGGAGACCGTCGAGATCCCCAGGGCCTGGGCCGCGCACCCGAGTTCGCGGGCTCGTTGCTCTCCGAGATCTCCGCCGGCACGCAACGTCGAGTTCTCGCCACGCGTCAAGCAGACGAGATCAACCTGGGTTCCGACCTCCGTGAACGCGGCGATGACGGCGCCGAGGCCGAAGGACTCGTCATCGGGGTGGGCACAGGCCACGGTGAGCTGATCGAGGCGGGGTAGGTCGGTGTGATGCTGCGCCATCAACGCGACCTCGGCCGCCAACTGTCAGCGGGTTCCGAAGCCGGTTCGATGCCGGTCGCGGGGACGTCCTCACGCGCTGAACCCACGTGGCGGGTCTCGCGCAGGGGATGCTCGGGCACCAGGAGCATCAGCACGAACGCCACGATCGACAGTGGGACACCGACGACGAAGACGAGGCTGACCGAGTCCGAGAATGCGGTGACCACGACCTCGCGGACCTCGGGTTCCAATGCGAGGATGGTCTGCGGGCTGCCCTGGATCGCGGAAGGGTCGATGTCGGTGCCATCGGGGAGACCGCCACGCAAGCGGGTGGCGAGGCTGGCCGACATGATCGCACCGAACACCGCGGTTCCGACCGATCCGCCGAGGGACCGGGTGAAGTTGACCGTGGCCGTGGCGACGCCCAGGTCCTGGGCCGGAGCATCGTTCTGAGCGATGAGGATCAGGTTCTGCATGACCATGCCCATGCCGATACCGAGCAGGGCCATGAACGATCCTGCGGCGACGCGGCTGGTGGACACGTCCATGGTGGACAGCAGCCCGAGGGCGAACGCCATGAGCAGGGTCCCGGCCAGGGGATACACCTTGTAGCGGCCGGTCCGGGTGATGAGCCGTCCGGACACGACCGAGGACAGGATCATCCCACCCATCAGCGGCGTGAGCAGGAGCCCCGCGGCGGTTGCGCTCGCGCCGGTCACCAGTTGGAGGAAGACCGGCAGGAAGACGATCGCGCCGAACAGGGTCGCGCCGACGATGAACCCGCCGACCGCGACGAGGTTGAATGTCCGTGACGTGAACAGCCGCAGGGGGATGATCGGCTCGGGTGCCTTGAGCTGCCGGATGATGAACAGGACGGTCAGGATCGCGCCGCCGATGGCGAGGCCCAGGATCACGGGTGAGCCCCAGGCGTAGGTGTCGCCGGCCCATACGGCGACGAGCAACAGCGACGTGACCCCGGCCACGAGCAGGGCAGCGCCGAGGTAGTCGATGGTGTGCGGGACCCGCCGGTACGGCAGCTTCAACGCCTTGGTCGTCACGACCAGCGCAGCCAGTCCGATGGGCAGGTTGATGAAGAACGCCCACCGCCAGTCCACGTGGTCGACGAAGAAGCCACCGATCAGGGGGCCAGCTACCGACGCGAACCCGAAGACCGCGCCGATGTACCCCTGATAGCGACCGCGTTCGCGGGGGGAGAGGATGTCGCCGATGATGGTCAGGACGAGGGCCATGACCCCGCCGCCCCCGATCCCCTGGATCGCGCGGGCACCGATGAGCATCGGCATGTTCACGGCCAGGCCACACAGCACCGAGCCGACCAGGAAGATCACGATGGCGGCCTGGAACAGCCGCTGGCGGCCGTAGAGGTCAGACATGCGGCCGAACAGGGGCGTGGCCACCGTCGCCGCGAGCAGGTAGGCCGTGACGATCCAGGCGATGAGGTCGACGCCGCCGAGTTCTCCGGCGATGGTCGGCAGCGCGGTCGCGACGATCGTCTGACCGATGGCGACCAGGAACAGGCCGGTCAGAAGGCCGGACAGCACGACGAGGATCTCGCGGTGCGTCATCGCGCCGTTGGGCGGAGGGGTGGGGGAGGCGGTCATTCGCGATCCCGTTCGTCAGCCTCGAAGGTGTCGACGAGCTGGTCGAGACCGCTGGCAAGGATCGTGACGTCGTCAGGGTCCCAATCGGCCAGGATGCGTGCGAGGTGGGCACGGCGGGACTCGCGTACGCGCTCGAGGGCGTCACGTCCTCGCTCGGTCGGCGTGTAGCGGCGGGCCCGTGCGTCGTCCGGATCCGGGGTCGCGGTGACGTAGCCCTCGTCCACCAGGCGCTTCACGTGCCGGCTGGTCGTGGAGATCTCCAATCCCAGTGCGGCCGCGATGTCAGAGAGGCGGCCCCCCTCGAGCTGCGCGACGCGCACGAGGGTCACGTAGGTCGCGCGCTCCAGGGTGAAGCCCGCTTCGCGTCGAGTTGCTTCTCCCGCGGTCGGCAGGAAAGCACGTCGGATCAGCCGGGTGAGAGCGCGCTCGAGCTCTGCGTAGGGCGTGAGGTCATCAGGCATGCTGTGGAGGGTAGATAAGTTGCTTGCAGACTGCAACTATATGCCTTCGGCGGAGGCGTCATCCACCTTCGGGGTAGCTCGCGATCGCTGCGACCAGCCGCTCGAAGAAGGTCTCGACATCCAGGCTCACCGCAACGTGCACGTTCGGCGGGCGGCCGGTGACCTCCCAGAGGTCGACGACCGTGCGCCCGTCGCAGAAGCGGCTGGAGGTCTCGACGTCCACCCGCAGGTGGCGGGTCTGCACGAGGCGGGGATCGTGGAGCGCGGCGACAGCACAGGCGTCGTGGATCGGGACACCGTCGAACCCGTACTGGCGCCGGTGGAAGCCGAGGAAGTAGTCGAGCAGATCTGCGGTCATCCGCCCGACGGGTGTCGCAAGGTCGCGGAACTCCTGGAACCTCGCGGCCGGGAAGATGGCGGAGTGGGTCACGTCGAGGCCGATCATGGTGACCTCGACGTCGGCTTCGAATACGATCGTTGCGGCTTCAGGATCCACCAGGATGTTGAACTCGGCGGCTGGGGTCGAGTTTCCTTCGGCGATCGCGCCGCCCATGACCACCACCCGGTCGATAGCCTCGGTGAGGCTCGGGTCACGTCGGAACGCCATCGCGACGTTGGTGAGGGGGCCGGTGGCCGCGACCTCGATCTTCTCGCCGCGATCGCGGGCCGCGGTCAGCGTGCTGACGAGCCAGTCGACCGCATGGCCCTCCGCAGGAGGTACGGCGGGCTCCGGGAGCTCGGGACCTTCGAGGCCCGATTCGCCGTGGACGTGGGCTGCCGTGATGAGAGGCCTGACGAGCGGCTGGCCCATCCCTGCGTGAACCTCGACGTCCGAGCGCCCGGCAACGGTCAGGACCTGACCGGCCGCCCGGACGGTGTTGTTCAGGACGCTGTTCCCGGCAACGATGGTGAACCCGTCCACCTGCCAGTCTCGCTGAGCGAGGGCGTAGAGCATCGCGATCGCATCGTCGTGACCGGGGTCGCAGTCGAGGATCATCCGTCTGGCCATGTCGGGCTCCTCCGGGTCGGTGGCGGTCAACTCGAGGAGAACCTCGCCAGGTCGGACTGCCGGGGCAACGAGGTCTGAGCTCCCGCGCGGGTCGTGCTGAGCGCGGCGGCGTTCACCGCAAGGGGGAGCGTTTCGAACAGGTCTGCGCCCTCGGCGATCCCGGCGCTCAGCGCACCGCAGAGGGCATCTCCGGCTCCGGTCGTGTCGATCGTGTCCACGACGGGGGCCGGGAAGTGGTGAACGCGCTCGTTGCGCAGGGCCAGGGCGCCCTGAGGCCCGAGCGTGACCACCACGGCGCAGCGGTCGCCGAGGGGTCTCGCAAGGTCCTCGACCTCGCCCAGGGTGGTGGGTTGGCGGTCGGCGCCCGTGATCCGGGCGAGTTCGACACGGTTGGGAACGAGTACGTCGACACGATCGAGCAGCGTGTCCGGGAGCCGCTGTGCAGGTGCGGGGTTGAGCACCACGATCCCGGTGGCGAGTTCCGCGGCCGCGATCACCGCGCTGATGTCTACCTCGAGCTGCATGAGCACGACCCTCGCCTTGCGCACGAGGTCCCCGTGGATACCGACCGTTGCCGCGCTCAGCGCGCCGCTTGCGCCCGGGCTGACCACGATGGCGTTCTCGCCATGGTCGTCGACGGTCACCACGGCCAAGCCGGTAGCGAGATGGTCATCGACGACCACCCCGGTGAGGTCGATCCCTTCCTCCTCGAGTCCGGATCGCAGGGAGACCCCGTCGGGGTCATCGCCGACCTGTCCGAGCATGGCGACGGTGGCGCCCAGCCGGCTCGCCGCAACCGCCTGGTTCGCCCCCTTGCCTCCGGGGCTGCGGAAGTGCCGCGTCCCGATCACCGTCTCGCCCGGCTGGGGAAGCGCCGTCACATTGACGATCAGGTCCTGATGGATGCTGCCAACCACCACGACGGTGGGCGCGTCCGCGCTGCTGTTGGTTGCGGGCATGTCCCACCTCGCGTGGCGCAGGGGCCACCACCGCAGCGGCGTGCGCCTTGACCTGCTTGGCGGGCAACCGTAGGTTGCCCGCCAAGCGCTTGCACCACCCTCGTACGACCGGTTCTCGTGGTGGTTGTGCGGAAGAGCGCCGTGACCGGGAGAGGGCAGGTGGGCGATGTGGGGGAGGACCAATGGTTGCTGTGCCCGACGGCCAGGCGACGGGCCTCAGCTGATCCGCTCAGACGCGCAGCCTCGACGTGAGCCCACGGGTAGGAACCTCCAAGGGGCCCATCCCCGTCGTGTTGGACGTCGACACCGGGATCGATGATGCGCTGGCGCTGCTCGTTGCGGTGCGTTCGGTCGAGATCGACCTGGTCGGTGTCGGCACCGTCGCCGGGAACGTGTCGGCGGCGGTGGCGGCTCGCAACACCCTCCGCGTCCTCGAGGTAGCCGGAGCTAGCTCTGTGCCGGTCGCGATCGGTGCGGCGCGGCCTCTCGTCGAACCACCCCACGAGGCACGGTGGGTCCATGGCGAGGACGGGCTCGGCGAAACCAACCAACCGCAGCCGCAGCGCCCTCCGTCCGACGAGGACGCCGTCGATCAACTCCTGCGACTCTCCCAGGAGCACGCTGGCGAGTTGGTCGTGGTCGCGGTCGGCCCGCTTACCAACCTGGCCATCGCCTTGACCCGCGACCCCTCCCTCGCTGATCGACTCGCCCGTATCGTGCTCATGGGAGGTTCGGCTCGCAGCGGCGGCAACCGGTCCGCATGGGCCGAGGCCAACATCGCCTGCGACCCGGAGGCTGCCGAGCTCGTCTTCGGTTGTTCGGTCCGACGAACGATGATCGGGCTGGATGTCACCATGCAGGTCAAGCTCGAAGAAGCGGATGTCCAGACGTTGGCTCAGCAGGACGATGCCGGCGGCCGGTTCGCCGCCGAGATCCTGCCGTTCTACCTCGATGCCTATGCCAGTTGGACGGGGGAGCGTCGCTGCGCGCTGCACGACCCGCTGGCCGTGGCTGTTGTCGCGGATCCGGGGCTGGTGACCACGTACCCGCTGCCCACCCGGATCGAGCTCCACGGCCACCAGACCCGGGGGATGACCGTGGTAGATCTTCGCGCGCTGATGCGCGACGACCCGGCCAACGACGTCGCGGTCACCGATGTTGCCCTCGATGTAGACGTCCAAGCAGCGCGATCGTTCGTGCTTCGACGACTCTCAGGCCGATCTGATTGAGGGTTCGTCCTCAGCGAGCCGTAGACACCAGCGGATCCCTATCGCGTCCTCCGGACCCGGCCTCGGGGAGCTCGATCCTGGTGCTCAAGGGCGCGTCGATCCGCAGCCCTGAGTCCTCATCCTTGTGGTCTCCGGGATCCAGCCACCCCGCTCGGCCGCCCGACGATCCAGCTGGAAGCGGGCTCCGGCGCAGCAGAGATCCCTCATGAGCCGGATCCGTCGGTCGACCGTTCGCTCGCTGATCTCGAGACGCCGAGTCCCGCAGCATGTCGGCGTAGTGCCGCAGCGCCGCCAGCGATTCGCAGTCGTGGATCAAGAAGGGGTGACCGCCGACGCTGAGGTGCCCGGCAAGGGCGGCGACGAGCAACGTGGACACGAGCCTGCTCGAACCGTTCGCGCTGGCGCAGGATCAGGACCTCTGCGGCGACCTCGGTGTTGGCGGTGTCGGCACCCACCGCAGCCAACCTCGCTGGGGCCTCTCGGTTCGGTCAACCAACGCGGTGGTCGACCCGTCACGGGATCAGTCGAGCGTGGCCCCAAGCGATTGGTTGACCGCCGGGCTCCGCAACAGCTCCTCGCCATGACCTTCGAAGGTCTGCCGGCCGGCCTCCATGAGGTAGCCGCGATGGCTGGCTGTCAGGCAGGGGCGAGCCGACTGCTCCGCCATGAGCAACGTCAGCCCGGTCTCCTCGTTGAGATGCTGCAAGGTCGCGAGGATCGAGGTGGCGACCTGCTCATCGAGGCCCTCGAGCACGCCGTCGAGGATCCCCAGCCGCGGGGTCCACATGAGGGCACGGCCAAGTTCCAGGATCCGTTGCTCGGTGCGGCTGATGCTCCCGGCGGGGGTGTGAGCGTGCTCCGAGAGCTCCGGGAAGAGCGCGTAGACCGATCGCGCCCGAGCTCGAACCAGGTGGCGATCTCGAGCGAGGTACATGCCCAGTTCGAGGTTCTCCTCCACGGTCATCCCTGGGAAGAGGCTGCCACCTTGAGGCACGAAGGTGATCCCGGCTGACCGGAGCGCCTCACGAGGACGGATGTTGGTGATGTCGCGATCGTCGAACAGGACGCGGCCGCTATGGGTCGGAGCCAGGCCGTACAGCGCCATCAGCAGGGTGGACTTCCCGGCGGATGGTGGCCCAACGATGGACACGATCTCTCCGGCGCCAACATGGAGGCTGGCACCGCGGACCAACGCGTTGCGGTCGTCGCGTCCGGCACGCAGATCCTGCACCTCGAGCAGGGGACGGGTTTCACTCCACACGGGAGTCCCTTCCGCCGCCGGACGGATCAGGTGCCGGCAGCCGGATCCGAGGAGGTTGCGGGGGCGAGAACCCGGTGCGTGACCGTGAAGGTGGGACGAGCCTGGATGCGACGCCGAACAGCCGCTCCCCGGCGCCCGATCGTCCGCGGACCAGCCCGCTCGGTCGCCTCAGGACGACCATGATCAACACCACGACCTCCGTGGCAGCATGCCAGGAAGCTGCCACGACGGGCCACGCCTCGCGTGACACGAAGACCAGCGCCCCACCGACGAGGGGGCCGATGATCGTGCCGATGCCGCCGATGATCGCGGCGAACGCCATGTCGAAGGAGCGCAGTGCCTGGAACGCGTTGTTCGGGTCGATGAACAACCGTTGGGACGCCCACAGTGCTCCGGCGAGCCCACTCGAGGCCGCAACCGAGGTGTAGACCACCAGGCGATGGCCGAAGCCGGCGGTGAGGTCGGACCCCCAACGGCTCGGGTCGCCCCGGAGCGCCCAGGAGAGGCCGAGGGCCACGGCAAGGACCGCGAGCACGAGGAGGTACAGCGCCGTCGGCTCCATCGCCGGGGGCAGAGCGAGTCCCTGCGCACCTCGGGTCACCGGCTCCAGTAGTCGGACCGCTTCGCGTACCAGGATCAGCAACGCGAAGGTGGCGATAGCGAACAGGTGCGGCGTGAGGCGCAGGAACATCGCCCCGACGGCGGCACCGATGACGGCCGCGGCCGCCCCGGCGGTCGCCATGGCCACGATCGGCGACCAGCCCAGCCCGATCAGGATCCCACCGGATGCATAGGCGCCGACACCGACGAAGACCGCATGGCCCAGGTCGAGGCGGCCGAGCACGCTGGCGATCGTCGCCCAGTTCGTGGCCAGGACCAGCAACAGCAGCGCCTGCGTGGCCGTGAACAGCCAGGAGCCGGAAGAGGGCAGGATCGTCACCGCATCGGCGAGCATCGGTGCTGATGCAGCGGCCACGAGGAACCCGGCTACGAGCACCAGCGGCGTGCGTCGTCGGGGCGTCCTGTCCCCGAGCCACGTGGTCGAAGCGCTCGGCGGGCTCATCGGCCGGGCTCCGAACTGGCCCGGAGCGTGTCAACCGCGGGACGGATCGCCAGCGCCCCGAGGACCAACCCTGCACCCAGCATCATCGCGATCCTGGCGGCGGACAAGGGAGCTATGGCGAACAACGCTGCCTCGAGGACTCCGAAGGCGATGGCGGCAACGACGACGGCGCGGATACTGCGGAGGCCCGACAGTGCTGCGACGGCGAACACCTTCACGGTCAGGGCGGGGCCCACAGACGGTTGGATCCACTGGAACTGTCCGAGGAGGGACCCGGACGCGACGGCGAGCGTCACCGCCAGGACGACAGCGAACGCTGCCATCCGCGGGATGTCGATGCCGATGACGTTGGCTGCGGAAGGGTTCTGAGCGACCGCGAGCAGGCCTCGACCGGTTCGCGTGCGGTGTGAGGCAACGACCCACAGCACGATGATCACCACCGCACTGATCGCGGAGAGGGTCTGGCCGGCGGACAGGGCCACAGGGCCGAGTCGCCATGGGCTGACCAGGTTGCCGGTTGGGGCATGGGGCATCGCCGTGAACATGCCCCGTAGCGTGGCCTGGATCGCGATCGACAGCCCCAGGGTGACAACCGCAGACGTGAGCAGCGGGCGGAGGAACAGGTGAGCCAGGACGAACCGGTTCACGAGCAGCGCCACCAACAGGGCCACGGGAACGACCACCAACAGCGCGGCCAGTGGCTCCCAGTTGTGTTCGGCGTTGAGCCACCATGCCGCGTACGCACCACACAGTGCCAGGTCTCCGTGTGCGAGGTTGACCACGCGCCCGACGCTCCACAGCAGCCACAGGCTCAAGGCCAGGACGGCGTAGATGCTGCTGATCAGCACCCCGTCCGCGAGCACCTGCGCCAGAGTCTCCACCCGTCAGGACCCGAACCGGTACCCGAGGCCGTGCTCGGTGAACAGGTACTCAGGATCCGAGGGGTCGCGTTCGATCTTCTGCCGAAGGCGGCTGACGTAGATCCGCACGTACTGCGTCTCGTCGGCGTAGCCATCCCCCCAGACGGCTTGCAAGATGTCGGCGTGCTGCAGGGTGCGGCCGACGTTCTCCATGAAGTAGCGCAGCATCGTCAACTCGGTGCGCGTGAGATCTATGGGATCGCCTGACGACGTCGCGCGCAGGCTCACGGTGTCCAGTCGAAGGTCGCGGTACTCGAGGACCGTGCCCGTGCCCACACCTTCGCTCCACCTCACGCGCCGCAGCGCCGACCGGACCCGTGCGAGCAGTTCGTCGACGTAGAAGGGCTTCACGAGGCAATCGTCCGCGCCCTGGTCGAGGATGCGGACCTTGTCGCCCTTCTCCGCCAGCGCCGTCAGCACGATGATGGGCATCACCGACCGCTCACGGATGCGCCGGCAGGCCTCGAGGCCGTCCATCTGCGGCATCATGATGTCCAGGATGATCAGATCGAGCGGTTCGGCCTCGACCACCGCCAACGCTTCCAGGCCGTTGGAGGCGGTGACGACCTCCATGCCCCGCGCGGTGAGGTTGCGTGCGACGAACCGGCGCATCGCGGCATCGTCGTCGACGACGAGAACCCTGGGCGCGGTCACTGGTCCTCCTCCCTCGTGCGTTGCAGCGGCAGCACCACACGGAACCTCGCTCCCGGCTCGGCGGACCACAGCGTCAGGTGTCCGCCGTGAGCTTCGACGAACCCCCGACAGATGGCGAGTCCGAGGCCGAACCCTCCCGCTTGACGGGTCAGCCCCTCGTCGCCGCGGACGAAGCTATCGAACACCCGGTCCTTGAGTTCCTCGGGGATGCCGGGACCGTGGTCACGAACGGTCAGGATGAAGGCGTCGTCCACGACGTCCGCGGAGACCTCGACCGGGCTGTCAGGTGGGGAGAACTTCAGAGCATTGTCGATGAGGTTGCGGGCAACGATCTCGATACGGGCCCGGTCGATGTCGACGGCGGGAAGGTCGCGCGGACACCTCACGTCGATCCGGTCCTGCCCCTGTGGTGGCAAGGTCTCGCTGATGCGGTCGAGTAGTCCACGAGGCAGGACCGGCTCACGGGTGAGGGTCACCATCCCTGCTTCGATGCGCGAGACGTCCAACACGTCGCTGACGAGTTGCACCAGCCGGTCGGTTTCGTCCTTGATGGTGGTCAGGAACTCGAGTTGGTCCCCCGCTTCCCAGTGAACGTCATCGGCCAAGAGGGTGGAGACGTAGCCGGTGATGTTGGCGAGTGGTGCGCGCAGTTCGTGGGAGACGGTGGCGAGCAGTGCGGACTTCATGCGCTCCACCGCCCGGTCCTCGGTCACGTCCTGCCACAACTGGCCTTGACCGAGAGGCGCGCCGTGTTCGTCGGTGACCGTGAACCTGCGCAGACTGATCTCGCGGTAATCGCGTCCCTGGCCCCGCGAGATGACGACCGGCGCGGTCGAACGTTCCTCGTCGTCCGATGGTTCGAGACGCTGCCCCAGTCGGTGCAGGACCTCGTCGGCCCGTGCTCCGGTCAACTCGCTCGGATCGAGCCCCAACAGGTCCGCCGCAGCCGGGTTGTGGTACGCGATGGTGCCGTCGGGGTCGGCCAGGATCAACCCGTCGTCCAGACTCTCGACGATCGCTTCGAGGCGCCTGGTCTGTTCCTGCAGCCGTTCGTCGATCCGGGCGTACAGAGAGGCGTTCTCCATCGCCATCGAGGCGAATCCGACGAAGCTGGAGGCGAGTTCCAGTTCCGAGTAGCTGTAGCGGTAGGGCTCACGCTTGTAGACGAGCAGGACCGCTGGCGGGGCGACACTGGTGACCAAGGGGATCGCAAGCAGCGACCGGAATCCGGCACGGCCCGCCCGTGACCGCAGTCGTGCGTAGGACCGATCGTTCAGCATGTCCGAGATCTGGACCGGCTGCCCCGCCCGTAGCGCACGCATCGCCGGGGAGTCGGGGGTGGTCGGCGCGACCCGCAGTTCGCTCACGAACTCCTCCGAGAGTCCGAGGCTCGCGCGGATCACGAACAGGTTCGCGCGGGTATCGAGGTGGAGGACGGCACAGTGCTCCGTGTCGAACAGGCGACGCATCTGGAGCAGGATGTTGTTGAAGACCTCATCGGGTTCCAGCGAGCCGGCAACACTGCGGCTGGTCTCCAGCAAGGTGGACAGCTGCAGGACGTTCCGGGCGATGTCGTCGTCGACGGCCAGCAGGCTGTTGGAGAGGCGCCCAACCTGGTCGCTGCGACGCCCGAGGTCGCCCAGCCGTTCGCGTTCCGCTGGTCGTAGGCGGCCGCGCCATCGAAGGTCCTCGCTGGCTTCGATCGTGCGATCAAGCGGGTCGAGGAAGCCGCGGCGGCTGGCTGCCCACAGCGCGGCGAACAGGACGACGATCCCACCACCACCGCCGAGGAAGCCGCGAAGCACCACATCGGAGATGACCGCACCGTCGTCGCTTGGGCGTTGGATCAGGATCCGCCCACCGTCGTCGGTCGGCGCGGTGACGTGGCTCCACTGGCGTCCGTCCGGGTCTCGGGTCTGGAAGGTGTCACGCACCTTCGATGTACGCACGACCAGTCCGGTCCAGCGACGCCACAGGGGACCATCCTCGCCGGTGCCGAGGTCGGAGGGGATGGCTCGATCATCCGGCGTCAACAGGGCGACGATGCCGTGGTCGCCGAGGCGTGCGACCGCTGCCGATCGGTCGTCGGTAGGGAGGCCGTCGACGATCTCGGCGATCGCTTCAGCCGCAGCGAGGTCCCTTGTCAGGAGCTGCTGTCCCGCTTGCCGGACGCTCCAGACCGAGATCATGATGACGGCGAAGACCAGCAGGACCGAGCCCGCAACCGTCGCTCGTCGCAGGTTCTGCGCGGGATCGTGTCGCGTGGGGGGCGGTGTCGTCTGCAACGAGGTCATGGTGCCGCAGTATGCGCGTGGCGGCGTGCGGCGGCGAGCCCCCGAACCACCTTCGAGGTGTGCTGCAACGTCTCGTTTACAACCTCATGCACGGTTCATCAACGTTCGTTGAGGATCGGGCCGGCGAGATGAGTATCGCGCAGACTTCGTCATGACCGCTGCGAGAAGTGGTCGCGGGAAGCGAGGGAGCGCCTTGCGATGCTGGTCGCTGCACCTCGCGTGCCCGCAGGATGTCGACACTGGGAGAGCGTGATGAAGCTTCGCAGAAGAGGATCCATCCGACGAGCGCTGGTCGCGGTCGTCGCGCTGGCCCTCGTCCTCGTCGCCTGCGGCGACGGTGAAGATGAGGCAGTGCCGGAGACCGGCGACGCAACCGAAGAGGCTGAGGCCGTGGAGGAGGCCGAAGCCGCAGAGGAGGCCGAAGCACCTGCGGAGGACGACGAAGCGGCGGGCGATCCTCCGCCCGACGTGTTCCTCTCCCTGGCTACGGGCGGGACCGGTGGTGCGTACTACCCCTACGGCGGCGCGCTGGCCAGCCTGCTGAGTCGTGAGATCGGCCATGTGACCGCTTCCGCGGAAGCGACCGGTGCATCGGTGGAGAACCTCCGACTGCTCGAACAGGGCAACATCGATCTCGCGCACGTTCAGGCTGACGCGATCTTCCAGGCCTACAACGGCACCGGGCCCTTCGACGGCGAGCCCGTCGAGGTCCGAACGATCATCGCGAAGTACCCGAACTACATGCAACTGATCGCGCTCGCGGACTCCGGGATCGAAACCTACGACGATCTTGCCGGTCAGCGAGTCTCCGTCGGTGATGCCGGAAGCGGTGTCGAGTTGACCCTCGGCAACATCATGGAGGCGCTGGGCGACTCCTACGATGACTTCGGCGACCTGCTGCAGTTCGGCTACAACGACCAGACCTCGGCGTTCCGCAACAACCAGATCGATGTGGGCAACTACCAAGGGGCTCTCGGTCTGGCGGCGATCACCGATCTGTCGTCGACCAGCGACATCACGATCCTGTCGTTCTCGGATGAGCAGATCGACGCCATCATCGAGGAGCTTCCCTACCACGGGCCGGGAACCATCGAGGCTGGCACCTACCCGGGTGTCGACTCGGACGTTCAGGTGCCGTCGCTGTGGAACTTCGTTGCCGTGAGCGCGGACATGGACCGTGAGTTGGTCTACGAGATCACCCGCGTGGCCTACGAGAACCAGGATGACCTCATCTCTGGGCACCCGGAGGCAGAGAACACCACGCTGGACAACGTTGCTCTCGGCGTCGTCCCGTACCACCCAGGCGCGATCGACTACTTCCTCGAACAGGGTGTCGACCTGCCTGAACACCTCTACCCCGACGAGTGGGACGGCTGACGAACGTGCCGGCACGACGACCATCGACCCCTGCGGATGGGGGCGGGGCGCAGCCACCAGCCCCGTCCCGTCGCAGGGCGATGGCCGTCGTGCTCGGCGCGCTCCTGGTGGCGTGGTTGCTCCTCGAACTCCTGCGGCCGTTCTCCGTGCTACAGGTGCGGGTACTCGATGACGCCGGGCAGAGCAGCACCGCGCTCGTGCTGCCGGCTGCCGAGGGATTCGAGGTGCGGTACACGCACTCGTACAACCACTTCACGGTGCGCGAGTTCTTCGAGCGAGATACCGACCACGCCGGTGTGGTCGTGGTCGACCAGTACGTCAACGGCGAGGGAGCAGGGATCGCCGAGGTCGCCGACGAGACGAGGTTCGTGTCGGTCGGAGACGGGTGGTCGCGGCTCGAGGGGCTCGAACGTTCCCTCGATGGCCCGCTGCGCTTCCGAATCGGCCACGTTGCCGATCACCACCTGATCAACCGATGTCGCGATGTCGCGCTCACCGACATCGGTGAGCCGATGGCTGCGGCAGAGATCGGGTGGTCCTCGGCTGGACCGGCTACCTACCTCCGCGCCCACCTTGCCGACGGTCGTGCTCGCCCGGCCGGGACCAGCTGTGCACCACCCGCTACCTCGACATCCGCAGGGAGGTAACCGACGTGACGGCGATCCCAGAGGCACCGACGA
>SKNK01000137.1 GCA_007120565.1 Nitriliruptoraceae bacterium
CGCACCGGCTGGATCCTCGCCCCCCGCCCGGTCCGGGACAAGCTGATCCTGCTGCGCGAAGCAGCGGACCTGTGTCCGTCGAACCTCACCCAGATGATCGTCGAAGGGTGGCTGACCACGCAGCCCTGGGTGGAGCAGATCAAGCGGTTCCGCGAGGTCTACCGCGAGAAGTCCGAGGTCATGCTCACCGCCCTGGAATCCGAGATGCCCGATGGCGTCACCTGGACCGTCCCCGAGGGAGCGTTCTACGTCTGGTTGACGGTGCCCCAGGGCATCGACACCTCGGACCTGCTCGCCAAAGCCATCAACCATCGGGTCGCGTACGTACCCGGGCGCGGCTTCTACGCGGACGGGTCCGGCGGGAACCAGGCGCGACTGTGCTTCAGCTACCCCGAGGTAGCTCGGGTGCGCGAGGGTGTCGTGCGGCTGGGCGAACTGCTGTACGAGGAACTCGAACTGGTGCGTGCCGTGTTCGGGGACGAGCCGCCACCGACCGCCTCGCGTCCACCGCGCTCGCCGACGGGACCAGCGACCGGACCAGGTGGATGAGCGGTGGACCAGTTGAAGGAGACAACGTGACGGGACCGATCGCTGTGCTGTGCGGAGGCGTCTCCCTCGAACGCGAGGTGAGCTTGCGCTCCGGAGGTCGCGTCGCCGATGCCTTGAGCGACCGCGGATACCAGGTCAGCCGCGTCGACGTGGATGCCGGACTCGTGCACACCCTCGAGGAGGGAGGGTTCGAGGCGTGTTACCTCGCCTTGCACGGCTCAGCCGGCGAGGACGGCACGGTCCAGTCGATGCTCGAACTGCTGGGATTGCCCTACACCGGACCAGACGTGCTGGCCAGCTCGATCGCCTGGAACAAGCCCATCGCGCAGGGGCTGTACGCCCGCAACGGACTGGCCGTCCCCGATCGGGTGTCGCTCAGTCAACAGGCCTTCCGCGAGATGGGTGCGTCCGCGGCGGTTGACCGCATCGCTGCGGCGTTGGGCTCTCCGATCGTCGTCAAGCCGGCGACCGGGGGCTCGTCGCTTGGCCTGACGATCGTGCAGGATGCGGTACGGCTGCCTCAGGCTATCGTCGGCGCCTTCAGCTACGCCGACACGGTGCTCCTCGAACGGTTCATCGAGGGAACCGAGGTGGCGGTCACGGTGCTCGACGGCAAGGCGCTCCCACCGGTGGAGATCCAGCCGAAGGAGGGCGCGTACGACTTCGCCGCTCGGTACACGGCAGGGGCCACGGAGTTCCATGCTCCCGCCCGACTGGACGCGCACGTCCGCGAGGCCTGCGAGTCCACCGCCGTAGCGGCCTACCACGCCATCGGCGCCCGACATCTCTCCCGCGCTGATCTGATCGTCGATGCGACAGGGACCCCTTGGCTGCTGGAGATCGACACGTGTCCGGGGATGACCGGGACCTCGCTGGTACCGATGGCTGCCGCAGCCGCAGGCATCGGATTCGAGGAACTGTGCGAGCGCATCGTCCAACTCGCCTTGCGTGACGGGGTCGATCGGTGACCGACCCGACCCAACCCGCATCGCCACACGATGCCGACGGAGCCCCGGCGTCCGAGGAACCGGAGATCGAGGAACCGGCACCTCGGATCGTGGCCTTCGACATCGGTGAGGTCCTCATCGATGAGACCCGCGTGTGGGCCGTGTGGGCCGAGCTGCTCGGCATCTCGCCCTTGAGCTTCGCTGCGGTGCTCGGCGCGGCGATCGCCCAGGGCAGCGACCACCGCGAGGTGTTCCCCCACGTCGCCCCCAACGTCGATCCCCAGGAACTCGAGGAGGAACACGAACGCAGGTACGGCGGTTTCCAGGACCAGGACCTCTACGCGGACGTGCGCACCTGCCTGGAGGAACTGACCGACCTCGGCTTCTCCGTGGTCCTCGCCGGGAACCAGCCATCACGTCGTACCGCGCAGCTGCTCGCGCTCGACCTCCCCCACGATCGGGTGGCCACCTCCGAGGAGCTCGGTGTCGAGAAGCCAGACGAGGCCTTCTTCGGCGCACTGGTCGAACTCGCCGAAGCAACGGATCCGGCCGAGATCCTCTACGTCGGTGATCGCGTGGACAACGACGTCGCTCCCGCTGCCGCCTTCGGGATGCGGACCTGCTGGCTGCGGCGTGGACCTTGGGGCCAGTTGCAGGATCTCCCGGACGGTCTCGAACCCGACCTCTGCTTGGAGGGCCTCGGCGAGTTGTCACAGCTGTTGTCGGACTGGCGCGACGGATGAGGGCGAGCCATGGGTGATGTTGGCAAGCGTGCAGCCGGCCAGGCAGCCGCGGAACTCGTCGAGGACGGCATGCGCCTCGGCCTCGGTACCGGATCGACCGTCGCGTTCTTCCTGGACGCGCTCGTGGCCCGTGGCTGCGACGTCGCTGGTGTCCCCACATCCGAAGCCACGGCGCAGCGGTGTCGTGAACTCGGGATCGAGTTGCTCGACGTGGCCACCGTCGACCACCTCGACCTGTGTGTGGACGGAGCGGACGAACTCGACGACGAGCTCTCCCTGGTGAAGGGCGGCGGTGGAGCGTTACTACGCGAGAAGGTGGTTGCCAGCCTGGCGGAGCGTTTCGTGGTCGTGGCCACCGCCGACAAACTCGTCGCCCGTCTGGCGGACAGCTTCCCCCTCCCCATCGAGGTCGTGCCCTTCGCCGTCGGTCCCGTGACCCGCACGCTCGAGTCCATGGGCGCTGAACCCCAGCTCCGCGGTGGAGGCGACTACCTCACGGACAACGGCAACGCGGTGATCGACGCCCGCTTCCCGGGCGGGTTGGACGACCCGACCGTCAGCGACGTGCGCCTGGCGATGGTCCCCGGGGTCGTCACGTCCGGGCTGTTCATCGACCTGGCCGATACCGCGCTGCTCGGTGACGAACAGGGCTCGGTCGAGTACCTCAGTGCGGCGCGTTGAGATCCCGAGCGCCCGCCGAACCGAACGAGCGAGCAGCGCATCGGTCGGCCTGGCGACGGTGGACGCTACTCGAGGTCCTCGCGAGGTACGGAGACGGACTGCGCGCCGGTCTCCAAGCCTCCGGCGATGACGGCCACGATCCGTTCGAGGTCATCCACCGAGGCGAACTCCACGGTCAGCTTGCCCTTGCGTGCCCCCATCGTGATCCGGACACGGGCCTCGAGGGCGTCGGAGAGGTCGTCCTGGAGATCGATCAGACCTGGTGCGACCAAGCGGCGCTGACCGCCACCCCGGCTGCGGCGGGTCCCTCCCGACTCATCGAGCAGACGGACCCGCACCGCTTCCTCAGCGCCGCGTACCGACATGCCCTCAGCGACGATGCGGTCGGCCAAGCGCTCCTGATCGGCAGCGGTGTCCAGGGCGAGCAACGCCTTGGCGTGCCCCGCGGATAGCACACCGGCAGCGACCCTGCGCTGGACCGCCGGCGGGAGACCGAGCAACCTCAGCGTGTTGCTGATCGCGGGGCGAGACTTGCCGATGCGCTCCGCCAGCTCCTCCTGCGTGAACTCGAACTCCTCGAGCATCTGCTGGTAGGCCGCAGCCTCCTCGAGGGGGTTGAGCTGCACGCGGTGGATGTTCTCGACCAGCGCTTCCTTGAGCAGGTCGATGTCATCGGTGTGACGCACGACGGCCGGCACGGTTGCGAGGCCCGCGAGCTTGGCCGCCCGGAGTCGCCGTTCACCGGCGATCAGCTCGTACCGTCCCTCGCCCATGGGGCGGACCACGATGGGCTGGAGCATGCCAACGTCCGCCAGGGAGACGGCGAGGCCCTCGATCTCCTCCTCGTCGAACACCTCACGCGGCTGGCGCGGGTTCGGCACGATCACGTGCGGTTCGAGTTCCGCCAGCGTCGCCTGCACGACGGGCTCCTCGGTCACCATGGGCTCCGATGGCCGAGGTGGTTCCGCGTGGATCGTGACCGACGACGCGTCTGCAGAGGTGCGCTCCCGGACGTCCGACCAACCGCGGCGCTGATCTTCGGTCCGCTCGTCGGACGGCTCGCCTTCGGAGGGAGCAGCCGCGTCTCGCTCGTCCTCGTTCGAGGGCGAGGAGGTCTCCTCGAGGTCGTCGACCTCGGACGGGTCGGAGGCGGTTTCGGTTGGGCTCGGAGGGATCAGGGCCGCAAGTCCTCGCCCGAGACCGCTTCGTCGGCTCACAGCAACTCCTCCTCTTCCCCGGTGGGTTCGGCAACCGGGGCGTCGTCGCCTGGATCGCGTCCGGAGAGCAAGCGATCGAGGGCGGTCTCCTCGGGCAACTCGATGGGAAGCGCGAGACGGATCGCGACCTCCCGGGCCAAACGCTGGTAGGCCCGCGCGCCGCGGCTCTGCGGATCGAAGACGGTGATCGGCTGACCGAAGCTCGGCGCCTCTGAGAGTCGCACCGTCCGTGGGATCACGGTGGCGTACGCATCGTTGCCGAAGTAGCTGCGGACCTCGTCCACCACGGCCTGTGACAGGTTGGTACGACCATCGAACATCGTCAGGATCACGCCGCCCAGCGCGAGCTCGCGGTTCAGGCTCTGGCCAACCAGCTCGATGGTGCGCAGCAGTTGTCCGAGGCCCTCGAGGGCGTAGTACTCACACTGGATGGGGACGATGATCTGATCTGCGGCGACCAGGGCGTTGATCGTCAGCAGCCCAAGCGAGGGCGGACAGTCGATGAAGACGACGTCGTAGTCGCCGGTCACCGACTCCAGGGCGCGCTTGAGTCGATGTTCACGTGAGAACGCGGGGACCAGTTCGACCTCGGCTCCCGCGAGATCCAGCGAGGAGCGCACGACGTCGAGTCCCTCGATGCCCGTCGGGACCGTGGCCTCATGCATGGGTAGATCGTCGACCAGCACCCGGTAGGTGCTCGGATCTCCCTCCTGGGCTCGGAGGCCCACACCCGTCGTGGCGTTGCCCTGAGGGTCCAGGTCCACCAGGAGCACACGGGCCCCGTACTCGGCGATGGCTGCCGCCAGCGAAACCGTCGTGGTCGTCTTCCCGACGCCACCCTTCTGGTTGGCGATACAGACCGTCGTGGCGCGACCAGCCGCTTCAGGAGCGACGGCACCCTCGTCTGGAGATGAACGTATGTTCGATACGACCTGAGCTAGGTCAGGATCCGTTGAGGCGCCCGTTGGCAGGGGAACCCGATCCTCCGGCGGTTGGTTCACGTGTCCTCCGACCCTGCGACGGTCCTGCGCAC
>SKNK01000295.1 GCA_007120565.1 Nitriliruptoraceae bacterium
CCCTTCCCGCGATCGTGGGTACCCCTGCGGGCATCGACGTGCTCTCGGTGAGGATCGTGCGTCTGTTGTCGTTCACCTACCCGCCCGAGACCGAGGTGGCGGTCGGCCTGAGCGGGTTCGTCGTGATCTTCGTCGCGATCGCGTACGCGATCCAGGTCCGCCTGCTGAAGAGCGGCCGACATGCCACCGTCGGCGGCAAGGGGCACCGCATCCGCCGGATCGAACTCGGACGTTGGCTCTGGCCGTCGCGGGCGTTGATGATCGGCTACGTGCTGATCGCCGCCGTCCTGCCGGTGGGCGCTCTGGTGCTGGTCTCCCTCAACGGGTTCTGGACGGCCAACATCGACTGGGCCAACCTGAGCTTCGACGCCTTCTCTCGAGCGGTGTTCGACGACCGCGTCACCCAACGAGCCCTGCGCAACAGCCTGCTGCTCGGTGTGTTCGGTGGGCTGATCGGGATCACTGCGGCTGCGGTCGTTGCGTTGTTCGTCGCGAAGACGCGGAACACCATGTCGCGAGTCATGGACGGGGCGATCAAGCTGCCGGCAGCGATCTCCAACATCGTGATCGCCGTCGGCATCGTGTTGGTCTTCGCCGGCCCACCGTTCCGGTTGGCCGGGACCCTGACCATCCTGCTGATGGGCTACCTCGCCCTGTACATGCCGCAGGGATCGGTAGCGGCGGACGCCGCCGCCGGCCAGGTCGGCAAGGAACTGCCGGAGGCATCCCACATCTCCGGTGCCGGACGAGGGCGAACCTTCCGCAAGATCTACCTCCCGCTGATGGTCCCGGGGCTGGTCGCTGGCTGGGCGCTGCTGTTCATCCGCATGGCCGGTGATCTGACGGCTTCGGCGATCCTCGCGGGAACCCGTAACCCCGTGGTCGGGTTCCGGATCCTCGAGGTCTACACGGGCGGGTCCTATGCCCTGCTCGCGTCCCTGTCCACGGTCCTGGTGCTGATCACCTGCACGGTGCTGGTCCTGGTAACGGCCTACACGCGCCGCATGTCCAAGTGGGGGATCGAGACGAAGGTGGGAGGCGTCTGATGCGAGCACCAGCGCGAGCGAAGTCGAGGGAGTACATGGACGTGGAGGCCGACGTGAGCCAGCAGACGATCCAGGACACCGCTGCGCAGCCGGTCGTGCGCATCAGAGACCTGCAGAAGCGCTTCCAGCGCGGCGACGGCTCGATCGTCCGTGCCATCGATGGGGTCTCGCTCGACGTGATGCCCGGCGACTTCATCGTGCTGCTTGGACCGAGCGGGTGCGGTAAGACCACGTTGCTGCGAAGCATCGCCGGCCTCGAACGCCCGGACGGGGGAACGATCGAGATCCACGGCCAGCCCAACTTCGATGCGGAGCGAGGGCTGGAGGTTCCGCCCGAACGTCGCCGACTCAGCATGATCTTCCAGTCGTACGCGCTGTGGCCACACATGACCGCCTTCCAGAACATCGCCTACCCGCTCGAGTCGCAGCGCAAGAACCGCCCCTCGAAGGCCGAGATCCGCGACCGTGTTCGTCGGGTACTCGAGATGGTCGGCATCCCCGAACTCGAAGGGCAGCACCCGAACCAGATGAGTGGTGGACAGCAGCAGCGCGTCGCTCTGGCTCGATCGCTGGTCAACGGCGATGACCTGGTGCTCTTCGACGAGCCGTTGTCCAACGTCGATGCGAAGGTGCGTGAACAGCTGCGGATCGAGTTGGTCACGATGCAGCGTGAACTGGGGTTCTCGGCCATCTTCGTCACCCACGACCAGATCGAGGCCATGGAGTTGGCGCATCAGATCGCGGTGATGCGGGAGGGGCAGGTCGCACAACTCGCCCCGCCCCGTGAGGTCTACGACCGTCCAACGACCCGGTACGTGGCCAACTTCATCGGCACGACCAACGAACTGCTCGGCACGGTCGAGGAAGCCGGCTCCGGTGACGTCGTGGTAGCCACCGACCTGGGGCGGATGGTCGGGGCCCCCGGCGATCTCGATCTGGCATCCGGCGACGAGGTGGTCGCGGTCTGGCGTCCCGAACGTTGCGAGGTCACCCGGGATGAGCCCGACACGCCCAACCGCTGGCAGGGCAGGGTCGTCGCGTCGATGTTCGTCGGCTCCCACACCGAGTACCTCCTGCAGATCGGGGACCGGCAGTTCCGCACCTGGAGCCCGGACGTCGAGGTGATCGAGGCCAACGAGACCGTGTGGGTCTCGGTCGCCCAACCGCACGTGCGGATCCTCCCGGCGGAGGAGCCCACTCCCTAGCGTTGCCCGGGTACCAGGGCGGCCCGCGCACCAGACGGGGGTTCGGGCCCCGTACGACGGTCAGTGACGCGGTGTCCACGTCGCGGGCGCATCGCTCCGGGGTGCGGGTGGGGTCATCCACTGCGCCGGACGGGTTCCGATCCGGCCCGGTGGCCGCAGGTGCTCAACCGTGCCCCACGCGGTGTCGTGCCACGTCCCAAGGAGGTCGGCGACCTCGCCGCGTTGCAGGTCGCGTTCGTCGGCCTCTTGCAGCCCGAGATCGGCCAGCCACTCGGCGGTCCTGGCGAGCGAGACCGCCACCGTGGCCGTGGTGCCGTGCTGCAGGCGATGCCGCAGGGCGGCGGTGAGCCCTGCGGCCATGAGGTAGCCCGAGGCATGGTCGAGGGCCTGGGCGGGCAGCTTGCCGGGCCCGGTCGTTGGGTCGAACCCGCAGGCGTGGGCCAGGCCGGTGGCGACCTGTACGACGCTGTCGAACCCCCGCCGGTGACCCCACGGTCCTCGGTCGCTGTAGGCCGACAGGTGACCGATGACCAGGGGCGGACACAGCTCGCGCAGGCGAGCGTCGGGGTAGCCCAGGGTCCCGAGTACTCCCGGACGGAAGCCGTCGAGCAGCACATCGGCCTCGGCGACGAGTTGTTCGAACCGGTGGCAACCATCGTGCATGCGCAGGTCGATGTTGGTTCGGCGCTTGCCGAACCCCGTATCCATCTCGGTGAGCTGGCCATCGTCGAGCGGTGCGTCAACACGGATGACCTCGGCACCGAACGAGGCCAGGAACCGTCCCGCGACGGGTCCGGCGATCACCCGTGAGAGGTCCAGAACACGGACCCCGTCCAGGGCGGTGCCCGAACCCAACGACCGCTGGGGAGCGGTGTGAGGCTCCGTGGTCATGTCCACCACCGGTCGGGCCATGACCGCCTCGAACTGCGGATGAGCCAGGTACTGCGATCTGGTGCGCATGCGTGCGGCGACGCCGCCTGCCTCCGCCACGGCTATCTCGAGGTCACCGGCCGACCACTCGGCGACCGCGGCAGCCACGGCCTCGCGTTCGGCCTGGACCCTCAGGGCGGCGAGTACCGCGTCGCGGTGAGGCGCCAGGTTGGTGTGCAACCGGATCCAGCCATCTGCCGTGGCGTAGTTCCCGGCGATCGGATCCCAGAGCGCTGGATCGTCCTCCGATACCAACCGCAGCATGCGCTCACTGTGGAACGCCGCAGCCGCGTGTCTCCCGTCCAACGACACCGTCGGCCTCGCGCCGGTGCGTTGGTCATCGAACGCGGCGACGGCCGCCACCGAAGCACCGACGGAGAGCACCGCAGCCTCGGTGACGCGGAAGGGTGAGCCGAAGAGGTCCTCGGTGTCTTCGACCTCGACCCGACGATCACCCAGACCCAACTGCTGGGTCAGCGACCACAACCTCGCCTCGTTCACCGATGACCTCGACGGTGGTAGTGGCACGAAACTAGCCGTCACTCGCCACCTCGGCGCCCAGGAGACTCCTCAACCGGGCCCCCGGAGGCCGGTTGATCTCGCCCGACGGGGGTGGTGCGTGGAGCCGATCCGAGCAGGTCGCTAGGCGGGCGCGAGTTGCAGCGGAACGGAGTTGGTGCCCCACTCCGCCCAGTGCGCCATCTCGATGTCGCCGTTGACCTCGAAGTGGCTGGTTCGGGACAGGGCTTCCTCGAGGGTGTGGGTGATCATCATGCGAGCGAGTGGAGCTCCTGGGCAGGAGTGAACACCGGCGCCGAAGGCGATGTGCTTGGAGATGTTCTCACGGTGGAGGATGAAGTTCTCCCCGTCCGGGAAGACGGCCTCATCGCGGTTCGCGGAGGTGTAGACCAGCGCGATCGGCTCGTCCTTGCCGATCTGCTGACCACGGATCGTGACGTCGCGCCGTGGCGTCCTCGCCATGCCCCGGTAGGGCGTGTACAGCCGTAGGAACTCCTCGACCGCGGCGGGGATCAAGCTGGGGTCCGCGCGGAGCTGGGCCTGGAGCTGCTGGTCACGGCTGAGGTGGACGAACATGTTGCCGATGAACACGCTCGGCGCGACCATGCCGGTGACCAGGAGTTGGCGGACGCATCCGAGCACCATGTCGGCGGGCAGCGGCTCACCTTCGTACTCGCCTGCGATCAGCGCGCTGGTGAGATCCTCAGAAGCGTCCATCGGGTTCTCGCGCCGTTGGGCGATGACCTCTTCGGCGATGTCGTAGAGCCTCCGGCTGAGGCGCTTGACGTCCTCGTCCGCCACGATCTGGATGGCAGCGACGTACTCCGCGCTGACCTGCTTGATCAACTCGGAGAGCTCGATCGGCAGGTTGAAGAACCGTGCGAAGACGTGGGCGGGGAACTTCTGCGCGTACTCGACCGAGATGTCACCATCACCGCGGTCGATGAGCGGCTGCAGGAGATCCGCGGCGAACCTTCGGACCTCCGGTTCGAGGGCGGCCATCTTCTCGGCGGTGAAGAAGCGGTTGATGATCCGTCGGTAGGCGCCGTGCTCTGGGGGATCGAAGTGCAGGGGAGGGCGTCGTCCCGTGAAGGCGAACTTCGGGACGACGTTCTGGACGGAGGTGGTGTAGGTGTCGATGTCGCGAAGCACGCCGACGACGTCGTCGTACCGGAGCAGGGCCCAGAATCCGCCGTAGGTCTGGCTGTGCGCAACCGGGCACGATCCCCGGAGCTCCTGGTAGGCCTCATGGGCGCTCGTGAAGGTCTCCGGGGCCACGGGGTCGATCTCGTGACGATCCTCGACGGGTCGCTCGTCGGATCCGTGTGCTGCGTCGGTCATCGTGACGCTCCGATGTGGGCGATGCGTTCTCGGCAGGTAGGCGAGGCATGGCTGGCGTGGGGGCGGTCGTGGACGCGATGTTCACGACCGCCGACCGCCCCCGAGGTCGCGATCACGCCAGCGAACCC
>SKNK01000087.1 GCA_007120565.1 Nitriliruptoraceae bacterium
ACATGGAAGACCCTGAAACCTACGTCGAGACGCTGACCGCCTTCGTCCACGAGCAGACAGCATGAGCCGTTCCGGACATCGAGGCGGCATCCTGGGAGAGGTGGTCTGGTCGGACGCGACAAGCCCGGATCTGCCCAGGTGGTCTGCTGCTGGGCGCTACGTCCCCGCTTCAGCATCGCCTCGGTTCGGAGTCGGCGGCCCTGACAGGGCGAGGATGACGTCGAAGGCCGTGTCGTCGGAAGTGGCGGCGGCACCGTCGGGGCCGGTTACGGCGCACACGTGCAGCCCTGCCTGCGAGGCCAGTTCACGGAACCCGTTCTGGGAGTACCAGTGGAGCAGCCAAGGCCGTTCAACGACCTCGACGTCACCGTCTGCCGTGCCGAGTTCGTAGCGCAGCAGTGTGCTCTGGGTCCGCGCGGCCTCGTCACGGTCCTGTGAGACCGCGGTGACGCGCATCTGCTCGCCTTCGAGCGTGGTGTGGGTGCGAGCTGGGCCCAAGGTGTCCGCCTCGGCAGGCTCGGGCACGAACAGTGGGATGCGCGCCAACCCATCGACGGCGAGGTGGTCGCGGATCCGCTCGAGCGTGCGCAGTGCAGCGCGGTCGTCGGGGAGCAGGTTGAAGGTCGGCCCGGCGAGGAAGATCGCCCGGTAGCTGCGCGGCAGGTCCATCTCCTCCATCGTCTGGTGATGGAGGGTCACGGTGAGGTGGCGCTCCGCTGCGTCTGCACGGCAGCGCGCGAGCATGTCGGCGGAACTGTCGAGCCCGTCGACGTCGAGCCCACGTTCCCGAAGCTCGAGAAGTGGATAGCCGTCACCGCAGCCAAGTTCCAGCGCTGGTTGTCCCGCCTGCGCGATGAAGTCGGCGCAGGGCTCGACGTCGTCATCGGCCCGCGTGCGCAAGGGCCCGTACATGAGGGAGACGAGGCCGGTGTAGAACTGGGCCGGATCGATGACTCGCAACTCCTGGAGGACGACGTCGGGATCGTGAGGCTACGTGTCAACCAACGATGGGCAGCGCTGGCACAGCGAACCGTCCACCTTCCGGGCGCTACGCGGTGCCAGAACCCGCTGCCGAACCCACCGTCGGCTGAGTGCGGCCGTGAGGCCGGCCGGTAGCCGTCAGTCGCGAGTGACCGCCGAGGGCACCGGGGTGAGGGCGTCGGCAGCGAACCGCGCTTCGTCCGGCGAGTACACGCCGTCGGCCTCACCCGGCCAGCACTCGGCTACACCCCGCTGCACGGTGGTCCAGCCAGCAACGCGATCACCGTCGCGGAACACCAGCAGGCAGTAACTCTCGAAGTTCTGGAGGTTGTTGGTCGCTCCCCGCGGGACGGGCACGCCCATCTGATCGACGATGCTCTCGTGCGGGTAGTACGGGTGGAACACGCCCACCGCATCCCACTCGAAGTCGGTCACATCGGCGAGGACGACCACGTCGTCGCCCTCGGCGTCCTCGAACGCCTGCTCGACCGCCGCTTCCAGCTGCGGGTCCGGCCTGAAGGCCAATCCTGCGGCTCCGGCCAGCTGGTCCCTGAAGATCACCACCACCGCCACAGCCAAGAGCATCAGGGCAACCAGAACCCCGAGCACCAGCAGGATCACGCGTCGCCAGCGCCGTGGTCGCGGCTCGGCTTGGGTGTCACCCTGCCCTGCGAGGCCAACTCCCACGTCGACTCCGGTCGATCAAGACCCAGCCAAACGCGGGCGTTTCTGGATTGTGACCGCTGCACCCGTCCACGCAAGCGGGATGGCATTGACCCCTCGGTTCCGTGCGCTGGCACCGAACCGAGCTATCCGCCACTGATGGCGGCGCTACGCAGGGGTTGCCGTCCTCGAAGGGCGACCGAAGAGCGCGAACCCCAGACAGACGGCCGCAGCCACCAGGAACACGGCTCCGATCGACAGGATGCCGAGGATCCCGATCGGGAGGAACAGCAGCGCTGCGAGCAGCAGCGCCACGCGCCGCCGCGAGGGCTGTCTGATCGCCACGATGACCGCCACGACCCCGAGGGCGGCACCGGCCCACAACAGCGAAGCGATGAGCGCTTCCACGTCCTGCCCTCCCCGTCGATGGATCTGTACGGAACACCGTGCCCGAGCCCCGGATCGAAGGCAAGGAAAAACCCGGCCTGGCGGGATCTCGCCGGCGCGCGTCGACCGGCCACCAGCTCAGGCTGGCTGGGTCCCGAGGTTCTCGTCTCGCCACGCACCGACGAGGTCGAGGTAGCGCTGCGGGGCCTCGAACATGGCGACGTGGCCGATGCCGTCGAGGACCTCGATCCGCCAGTCCGGCCGCAGGTCCGCGACGCGGTCGATCACCGGCGCGCCGATCAACCGATCCCGATCACCCCACAGGACCAGGGTCGGCGCCGCGACGGAACAGATCGCCTGCTCGAGGCGTCGACGGGTCGTCACCGCCCGGACGATCGAGTTGGTCGCGACCGTGAACGCGGGGAGCCGCCAGTCCTGCTCGCGACCCCACTGGACGTTCTCGAGGCTGACTTCGCCCAGCTCAGGCGAGACGCGGGTGGGGTCGGCATGGAGGTAGTCGGCGGTCTGGTCGTAGAGCTCCTGAGGCGTCGAACGCGAGTAGACCCGTTGGAGGAGACGCTCTCCGACCCCCTGCACCAGGAACGGAGCGAACTGGAGGAAGGTCGTGCGCTCGAGTTGCGCGACGTCGCGCCGCGATGACGACAACGCCGGGGAGGACAGCACCAGTCGCCTGACCCGGTCGGGCTCGTTGGCGGCGAGCATCACGCTGATCATGCCGCCCATCGAGTTGCCGTGGACCTCTACCTCGTCCCAGCCGAGGCGATCGAGCAGGGCGCGGAGGAACCGGGCGTTCGCGGTGACCCGGGCGGCCTCCTTACGCGGTGGCCGGGTACGCCCGAAACCGGGCAGGTCCATCGCCAGCACCGGACGTCGCTCAGCCAGCCCCGGCATCACCTCGAGCCAGTTGCTGGCCGATCCGGCGAGGCCGTGGACCAGCAGGATCGGCACCCCGTCGTGGTCGTCGCCGGCCCGCATGGTGTGCACGTCCGTACCCCGGACGTCGATCACCTCGCTGCGCACGCCGGCCCACCGCTCGCAGCGACTCCCCCAGTCCTCGTGCACCTCGTCACCTTCCTGCTGAGCCCGTCACCAGCGAGGATATGGCGCGATGGGCCCACTCCACGACTCAGGCCGCGTCTACCTCCGGATCTCGCGCTACGCGCCCGTCCGGCTCCTCAGCCGTCCTCGAGGAGCCGCGCGAGGTCGTCGACATCGGTCACGGGGCGGTCGCAGACCATCCCGCGGCACACGTAGGCCGCCGGCTGCCGATCCACCTCGCCACGGCCTGCGAGCAACGGGACGCGGTCGCCGTGATCCGGCGAGGTCACCACGGTGAGCACCCCGGCCCGCGGCGGACGCCGCGCCATCATCGCGAGCGCGTCGCGAGACGCCCCTGGCTCGCCGACGATCACCACCTCGCGAGGGTCCTCGGCGAGGGCCTCGATCTGCCGCAGCACCCACCCGTAGGCGCTGATCATCTTGCGCACGCCCTCCTGGAACAGCCGGATGCCCTCCTCAGCACGATCGCGCCAGACCAGGTCGCCGGTCATCCCGGCCAACAGCAGGCAGGCCTCGACCATCACCGAGGTGCCGGCGGGCATCGCGTTGTCCCAGGTCTCCTTGGGACGGAGGTAGAGGGACTCCCCGGACCTGGCGCCGGAGTCGGCATCAGCACCGGCGGTCTGGAACCAGCCACCGTCCTGCGGGTCGTGGAAGCGCTCGTGTGCCACCTCGGCCAAGCCGAGCGCACGTTCGAACCACACCGGGTCGCCGGTCGCCTGGAACAGCTCCAGGTCGGCCAGAGCAAGCAACGCATGGTCGTCGAGGAAGCCCGCGACCGACACGCGGCCGTCCTTGGAGGTGTGGTGCAGCTCGCCATCGACGACGTGGCGGTCGTGCAGCACGGTGGCCGCCCGGGTCGCGGCGCTCACCCAGTCGGGTTCGTCGAGCAGCAACCCGGCGCGCACCAGGCCGCGGATCGCCAGCGCGTTCCAGTCGGTCAGGATCTTGTCGTCGACACCGGGCGGCACCCGGGTGGCCCGGCGCTCCAGCAGAGCGGTGCGCACCCGCTCCCACTCCGCGTCGAAGGCGTCGCGGTCCAGCCCTTCCTGTTCCGCGAACCGGGCGCGTGCCACGGGTTCGTGCAGGACGTTGGTGCCCTCCCAGTTGCCCTGCGGCGTCACGCCCAGGAACCGTGCCCAACGATCTACCTCGACGTCGAGGTGGTCGAGCACCTCGGTGAGTTCGTCGTAGGACCAGACGAAGTAGCGGCCTTCGACGCCTTCGGAGTCGGCGTCGGTTGCGGCGACGAACACGCCGTCCTCGGTCGCGAGCTCGGTCAACAGGTAGGTGGCGGTGGAGCGGGCGACGCGGGCCAACTCGGGGTCACCGGTGACCGAGGCGCCCACCGCGTAGGCCGACAGCAGCAGGGCGTTGTCGTAGAGCATCTTCTCGAAGTGCGGCACGAGCCAGGTGGCATCGGTCGAGTACCGCGCGAACCCGCCCGCGAGCTGGTCGTGGATCCCGCCACGTGCCATCGCATCCAGCGAATGGACCGCGGCCTCCCGTTCCTGTTCACCGCCGGTGCGGACGTGACGGAGGAGCAGCCACTCGATCGTCATGGCCTGAGGGAACTTGGGCGCGCGACCGAAACCGCCGTGCTCGCGGTCCCAGGCGCGGGCGAGCAGCACCTCGGCGTGTTCGTCGGCGACGGTCACGTCGATGGCGTCGGCTGGCTCCGCATCACGATGCTCGGCGAGGGTCGTGGCGATCGAGCCGGCGGACTCGACCACCTCGTCACGGCGCTCCTGCCAGGCCTCGGACGCCGCCGTCGCCACCTGGGGGAACGACGGCATCCCCTGGCGCGGCTCCTTCGGCCAGTAGGTCCCGGCGTAGAAGGGTTCGCCCTCGGGGGTCAGGAACACCGACATGGGCCAGCCGCCGTGGCCGCTCATGGCCTGCACCGCCTTCATGTAGACGGCGTCGACGTCGGGCCGTTCCTCGCGATCGACCTTGACGTTGACGAACCGTTCGTTGAGCAGCGCCGCGATCTGCTCGTCCTCGAAGGACTCGTGGGCCATCACGTGGCACCAGTGGCACGACGAGTAGCCGACGGA
>SKNK01000095.1 GCA_007120565.1 Nitriliruptoraceae bacterium
CCCGCTTCCGGGTGGGGGCAAGTCGGGGGCACCTCGACGCCATGCTGGTCCACTTGGCCGCCGTCCAGCGGCATCGCGGTGCGCCGCTCGCGGAACTGTTGCTCCGTGAGGCCGCGACCCGACAGCCAGGGACGACGCTGGCCGTGGTCGGACCGGCAGCGAACGATGAGGTGCTCGCCGCCGTGGCAGCGGCCCGGAGGTCCGGCCTCGCTCCCATGCTGCTCGAGGTTGGCCCCCGCCAGACAACGGCCAGCGTGGCGGGTGTGCCGACCGGGCGGAGGTTGCCTCGGTTCGCGGTCAGCACGGAGCAGCCGATCGGGAGCACGCAGCTGTGATCGATCTGAACCGCGTGACCGATCGCGTCGCCGGCTACGGCTTACGTCCGGCGATGGTGCTCGTGGCCTGCTTCGTCGGGCCCACGGGCTACGCGGTGTCCGCCATGCTGGGGCGGCGGATCGAGGGGTTCCCCACCCTCACGGTCACCGTCCTGACCCTGGTCTTCGCGCTCGTCGGTGCCGCGATGACCAGCGACGGTGTGGAGACGGACCTGGCGGACGTGATGCGTCGCGTGGCCATCCTGGCCGTGGTAGCCATCGCCGTCGGCCTGTTCGTCCCCTCGTTGCGCTCGTCGATCGATGAGATCAGCGCAGGGTGGGCGAACTGGAGCAGCCTCTTCTCAAGCCCGTTCCTCCAGGTCCTCGTCGTGTTCCTGCTGGCGCATGCGACCGGGCACGGTGTCGCGGCGCGTGTCGCCATGTTCGTGGACGGGGGCCGCACGCGGCAGACCGATCGTCTCCGCGAGGAGAACCTGCTGATGATGTGGTTGGTTGCGGCGTCGGTCGCCGTCGCGGCGGTGGGGCTGGCCGGCACGGCGATCGGTGCACAGGGAGGCGTCCTGGCGGTCTCGGCGATGCTCATCAGCGGCCTGACGGTCGCACACCTGCGGGCGACGACCCCACATGCCGGCGGCCGTCGGCCGGCGATCGTGGTGACCTCGATGCGTCTGCGTCGGCTCGCCGTCGCCGGTGCGGTCGGGGTCGTCGTCCTGGTCGCGGTGGTCGGCGTCGCGCTGTTACCTCCGGTGATCACCGAGGCGTCACCGCGGTTCGTGACCTGGCTGTCCCAGTTCAACATCGAGGCCGACACGCCGCCGATGTGGTTCGAGCCGGATCCGGAGGGCGCCGAGGTCACCGAAGGTGGCGACCAAGGGGGCGAACTCACCGACGACACCGTGCGGGAGCGTGTCGGCGAAGGGGACCTGCCGATGTGGCCCTTCCCCGTCATCGCGGGAGCCCTGCTGCTGTGGCTGGCTATCTACGTGATCCGTGCCGGACGGTGGCGTGAGATCTGGGAGACGATCCTGGAGTGGCTCCGCGCGGGACGCGGTGGACCTCGGGGCGAGGATCTGCGCGCCGACCCGCTGGAGGAGTTGGAGCGTGATGCGGAGGCATCCGCCCGAAGCGGGCGTTTCGATCGGTTCCGGCCGCGGCCGAGGGACCCTCGCGGAGCGATCCTCCACGACTACCTGCGGGCGGAGCGGGCCTTGGCACGTCACGAGTTCGGTCGCGAGGGATGGGAGACGCTGTTCGAACACGCGGACCGGCTCGGTCTGGGCGGGGAGCACCGGGAACTTGCGGAGATCGCCAGTGAAGCGCGC
Source organism: Nitriliruptoraceae bacterium (assembly GCA_007120565.1). GTDB lineage: Bacteria > Actinomycetota > Nitriliruptoria > Nitriliruptorales > Nitriliruptoraceae > CSSed11-175R1. Next base: position 1,658 of record SKNK01000095.1, read on the forward strand.
TACGCCCGCCCCGACCCTCCAGCCGACGCCGCGGTCCGCTCGCGCGAGCTGGCCCGCACGGTGATCCGCGGGGTCAGGTCTGGCCGTCCCGCCGATGATCCCGTGGCGAGGTGATCGCGCCTCCGCCGAGCAGGTAGACGGCGAAGCTCGCGAGCCAGTGCTCGCCGACGTACTCACCGGTCAGCACCCAGGGCAGAGCGGCGTCGGCATGGGCTACCGCAGCCTCAGCTGCCACGCTCCGCAGACCGTGGTCGGCTGGCAGAGCCCAAGCGAGCCCTTGCCAGCACCAGGCCCGGCTCAGGTTCAGACCGTCGAGGTGAACCCCATGGGGGTCGGTGCGATCTGCGACCTGCACCGGCACGGTCAGCGGTTGCGGATCGGGCAGGAACCCCTCGACCCACGACGGGAACGCATCGCCGAGCACCCGGCGCATCAGATCGATCTCGGTCAGGGCGGGAGAGAGGAAGTCGGTGGCGGAGGGCTCGAGCCAGGCGGGGTACGCGCCGCCCTCCGCGTACCAGCCGAGGGCCGCGTCGCTGACTGCGGTCGCGAGCTCCTCGTCGTCTGTCTCCGCCGCAACGTCGAGGAGGAGCGCACCGGCGAAGGCACTGTTGCTGTGGGTGCCACTGCGCTGCGGGTAGGGGGTGTCACGCAGCCAACCCAGGCAGCGATCGCGCACCGTCCCGGTGAGGGGCTGCAGCGCCGCCTCCCAGCGGTCACCAGCCGGGTCGTCCCAGGCGTGCAGTTCCGCAGCGAGCGTCAACAGCCAGGCCCACCCGTACGGACGCTCGAAGGAGCGCCGGTGGGGGTCGGAGAAGTAGTCCGCCTCGGTACGAGCAGCGGGCTCGGTCATCCGCTCGTCGATCGCCGAGCGGATGTCGTCGGCTACCTCGACGTCGGCGTGGAGTCGCAGGATGCGGACCAACATCCAGTGCTGGTGCACGGCCGAATGCCAGTCGAAGCTGCCGAAGAAGATGGGGTGCAGCTGTGACGGCGGCACCAGGTCGTCCGGGCCGGTCAGCACGTGCGCGGGATGGTTCGGGTACTCCCGCGCGATGTTGTCGAGCCCCGCACGGGCGTAGGCCGTCGCTACGTCCAGGGGCAGCGAGCCGATCGTCATGGACATGCGGCGGCTCCTTCCGAGGTGAGCTACGACCCTACTGGGGAGGCTGGGTGATCCCGTCGGAACCCAGGACGTCGAGGCAGCTACGCTCGCCCCACGTCAAGGAGCCTGTAGATGCCGGATGCCGCTGCCTCACCACTCGCCGACCTGTCCGCCGCGGGGGTCTCGATCTGGCTCGATGATCTGAGCCGTGAACGGCTCGCGTCGGGCAACCTCGCCTCGCTGATCGCCGATCGCCACGTCGTTGGCGTCACCACCAACCCGTCGATCTTCCAGAAGGCGCTCAGCGATGGCGCGGCCTACGCCGAGCAGGTGCACGACCTGGCGATCCGCGACGTCAGCGTCGAGGAAGCCGTCCGCGCCCTGACCACCGCAGATGTCCGCGCCGCGTGTGATCTTCTCCGTCCCGCCTACGACACCACCGACGGACTCGACGGCCGCGTATCCATCGAGGTCGACCCGCGACTGGCTGGCGACACCGCCCGCACGATCGCCGAGGCCCGCGCGCTGTGGTGGCTCGTCGACCGTCCCAACCTGTTCATCAAGATCCCGGCCACCCCCGAGGGGCTCCCAGCCATCACCGCCGCGATCTCCGAGGGCATCAGCGTCAACGTCACCCTCATCTTCTCGCTCGACCGCTACGCCGAGGTGGTCGATGCGTACCTCGCCGGACTCGAGGCGGCCCAGCAGGCGGGCCACGACCTCCACACGATCACGTCGGTGGCTTCGTTCTTCGTCAGCCGTGTCGACACCGAGATCGACGCACGCCTCGAGAAGCTCGACACGCCGCAGGCCACCGAACTGCTCGGCAAGGCGGCGATCGCCAACGCCCGCCTCGCCTACCGCCACTTCGAGCAGGTCTCGGCGGGGGAGCGGTGGCAGACCTTGGCTGCTGCGGGGGCCCGCCCGCAACGTCCCCTGTGGGCCAGCACCAGCGTCAAGAACCCGGCGTACGACGACACACGGTACGTGGTCGACCTGGTCGCACCGGACACCGTCAACACGATGCCGGAAGGCACACTGGACGCGGTCGCCGACCACGGGGTGATCCGGGGCGACACCATCACCGGGGCCTACGACGATGCTGACGCCGCGTTGGCTGCCCTGGCTGACGTGGGGATCAGCTACGACGAGGTGGTGGGGTTGCTCGAGACCAACGGCGTCGCCGCCTTCGAGGCCTCCTGGGAGGAGTTGCTCGGCGGTGTCGAGGCGGCACTCGCAGAGGCGGCCGAACGGGCCTGAGGCTGCGGGCGACCGCGAGGTGGCCGACCCAGGACGCGGCGTTCGCGCGGTTCGTTCAGGCCTCGGGAAGGTGGGCGTAGAGCTCGTCCTCGAGCGAGAGGTGCAGCTCGAGCACGGCGTGGAGCCCGAACAAGCTGCGCTGCAGGTCGAGGATCTCGTCGGGTTCGGGGCCACCAGGACCGAGATCATCGACGAGCCGGTCGAGCAGACGGATGCGCCTGGCGAGTTCGCGGTGGGTCCGCACGAGCGGCAGGGTCGGGTCCTCGTCGTGGAAGACCCGCCGCAGGGTGGGGTAGACCGTCGCCTCCTCCTCGAGCTCGTGGGGGAGCAGATCGTCGACGAGGAAGTCGCGGATCTCGCGCAGCCGCTTGCCGGCGACCTCGGGCTCGATCCGGTCGAGTTGTTCGGCGACGATCGCCACGTCGTCCACCCCGGCGTCGAGGTGGCCGTGATCGACGAGGAGGTGTTCGGGCTGGTCCGGGAGTCGCCGGCGACGCCGCGGCACCCGCCGTCGCCACCGCAAGGTGCGCAGCGCGTTGGCGAGCACGAGCAGGTCGATGCCCTCCTGGAGCAGGGCGCCCGCCACCGGCGTGAGGTACCCCAGAGCGGCGAAGACCATCGCGATGGCGGACAAGCCGATGCCGGTGACCGCACTCTCCCAGGCGATCCGGCGGGTTCGGCGAGCGATCGTGACCGCCTCTGCGACACCCTCCAGCCGATCGGAGGTGAGTACGACGTCGGCGGCTTCCGACGCGGCGGTCGCGCCTCGGGCGCCCATGGCGATCCCGGTATCCGCGAGCGCCAAGGCCGGGGCATCGTTGATGCCGTCGCCCACCATGATGGTCCGGCCGAGCGTGGCAGCCTCGCGGACGGCATCGACCTTCTCGTCCGGACTGCGTTCCGCGAGGACCCGGTCCACGCCGACCGTGTCCCCGACCAGATCCGCGATGTCCGCGCGGTCACCCGTCACCATCAGCACGTGATCGATGCCGGCTTCGCGCAGCGCCTGGATCGACCTCGGGGCGTCAGGGCGCACCGGGTCGTGCAACGCGAGGGCGCCGAGGACCTGCCCGTCCGCGGCGAGGTACACCAGGGATCGGCCCTCGAGCGAGCCGCGGCGTCGGATCCGCC
>SKNK01000227.1 GCA_007120565.1 Nitriliruptoraceae bacterium
ATCCTCCGATCCGCCAGCGGACTTCAGCCTGGGTGACTATGCCGACTGCGTGGCGGGTATGGCCCCGGCCACAGGCCTCCAGCGACCCCACGTGGGCGGCCCCTCGTTCGGCGGTGGCCTCGCGCTCGAGGTCTTCAACCGGCATCGCGAGCTGCCGAGCTCGTTGATCCTGGCGGGCGCCTACGCGGGTTGGGGCGGCTCGCTCCCGGCCGACGAGGTCGAGCTGCCTCGCATCGACGTGCCGACGCTCCTGCTCTATGGCGATGCCGACGTTCGCTCGTCCCTCGCCGTCGCCGACGAGCTACACGCAGCCATCCCGACATCACCGTTGGTGGTGCTGCCGGACGTCGGGCACGTCTCCAACGTCGAGGCTCCGGACGCCTTCGATCCCGCGCTGCGGCACTTCCTCACCGAGGTGGACGATCACCGACCGGTCGATGCCACCGATCCTTCCCGCCGAGCGGATGAGCCGTGACACGAGGCCCCTGGGGTCGATGAGAGAGGTGGACCAGACGTGGTGATGGCAGACAGAAGCCAGGGGGAGCCGGCGCCGGGCAGGGAGCGGCTTCCAGCAGGTGTACGGCTTGCGTTCGGTGCGGGGCAGGGGGGCTCGGCCATCATCATCCACCTCATGTTCATCTGGCTGTACTTCCTCTGGGTCGGTGAGGGGTTGGAGGGCGGCACGGTGTACGTCGCACCGGTGGTGTTCGGTGCGCTCGTCTTCGGTAGCCGGGTGGTGGATGCGGTCACGGATCCGGTGGTCGCCCGCTGGTCCGACGGCCACGGAGGTCGGCTGGGTCGTCGGCGGCCCTTCATGCTGTGGTCGGGGCTCCCGTTCGTCCTGGTCGGTGCCGCGCTCTTCTTCCCTCCCGTGTCGGGGCCCTCGTCGCTGAACGCCGTCTACCTCGGCGTCGGACTCGTGGTGTTCTACGTGCTGCTCACCCTCTACCTGGTTCCCTACGCGGGGCTGCTCGCCGACCTGTCGCCGAACGTCTTGGACCGTGTCGATCTGGCGACCAGTAGCGCGGTCTACCAACTGCTCGGGGTTGCGGTCGCCATGATCGTCCCGCCGCTGCTCCTCGGCACCCGTGGCCCGCTCACCATGGTCGTCGTGCTCGGCGTGGTCGCCCTCTTCCTGCTGTACGTGCCCACGTTGATCGAGGAGCGCCGCTACTCACGGGCGCAGCCGTCAACGACCCCGCTGTTGCCGGCGTTCCGCGCCACCCTGCGGAACCGGCCGTTCGTCGTCGCGTTGCTCGCCACCAACGTCCTGTGGTTCGGGTTCAACCTCGTGTCACTGAACACGCCGCAGTACGTGACCGTGCTCGCCGACCTGGACGAGCCCGCGATCGCCCTCTACAGCGCGGTGCTGTTCGGTGTCTCCCTGCTTACCTTCCCGGTCGTGAACGCGGCGACGAAACGGGTCGGGTTACGTCGCGTGATGATCGCCGCGCTCGTCGCGTCAGGGCTCGTTCTGCCGTTGCTCCACCTCATCCCGTCGCCGCCGTTGGGGTTCGAACCAGCCACGTTCGCCCTGCTGGTGTTCGGGCTGGGGGGCATCGGCCTGGCAGGCTTGTTCGTCGTGCCGTCCGCGATCATCGCAGCCGTGGCCGACTACGACCACCACACCTCGGGGCAGCGGCGCGAGGCGATGTACTTCGCGGTCTACTGGTTCGTCGTCAAGGTCAACGTCGGGATCTCGACGCTCGTCTCCACACTCCTGCTGCAGACGCTCGGTTCGCCGGTCGGTATCCAGGTCACGGGCCCGCTGGGTGGCGTCGCAGCGCTCGCCGGCGCATGGCTCTTCCGCCGCTACCCGGAGCACGAGGTCCTGCGAGCGGCACGGGCCAACGAGGCCACGTCGCGCTAGGGGCCGCCCCGGTTGGTGGCCCGGCCACCTAGCCCTCGCCGGGAGGTCGGGACGGTGGTGCTGCGTCCACTCCTCGAGCGCTCGAGCGCTCACGCGCCCAGCGCACGAGCTCGTTATCGACCAGCACCTTGAGGCTCTCCGTGTCCCAGGGCTCGGGAAGCTCCTCCGGCTCCGTCGGAGGGCCCGCCAGCTTGGCGTAGTGGACGAAGTAGGCGGTGAGCGGCTTGAAATCGTTGGCCCGTGCGCCGGCAGCGGCAAGCAGCTTCGCCCCGACGTCCTTGCGGCCCTCCAAGACCGCGCAGGACCCGAGGGCGACCAGGACATCGTTGATGCTCCGTGGATGCCGCCAAGGGAGGTCGTCGTACTCTCGACGCGAGCGCCGAAGCACGTCGCGAGCCCCGTCCAGATCTCCAGCGCCAGCCACCACGATGGCGAGGAAACACAGGACGAGCGACCGCGCTCCAGGGTGGACGGATGCGAGGTTGCGCTCCATGGTGCGGATGGCCCCCTCGTGGTCGCCAGCCAGGTGTTGGGCCGCCGCCAGGGTCGCCAACGGTTTGTCGAAGTGCACGGCCACCTCGAACACCGGGAACCCCCGCAACGTCGCCACCGCATCCTCGTACCGGCCCGTGAGAAGCTGTGCCAGTGCGATGTCCTCGAGGATGGCGGCATGGAGCAGTGGCGCGCCCGCGCGGCTGGCTGCCTGCGCCCGACCTCGAAGCCCCTCGAGTGCGTCGTCGAGGTCGACCGTGCCGCCCAGTAGCTCCCCGATGCCGACGACATGCTCGGTCCAGATGCGGGCGAGGCTCGATCGCGGGAGACGCTCCGCGCTTGCTCGCAGGATGGACCCCACCTCCTGCAGCTCGTCCGCCGTCCAGGTGATCCGCCACACCTCCAACCAGAAGTGATGGATCAGGTGCTCGGGTCGCACCGATCGCGCGACGCGCTCCGGTAGCGAGAGCTCGGCCGGCGAGACGTTCCACAGCTCGGTGAGCCACTGGTCGAAGGCGTCCCAGTGTTGGCTCGAGACGATGAGCGCGGGGGAACCGATGGCCAGCCGGGCCGCCCGATCGCGCTCGCCCCGAGCGATCGCGGTCCGGAAGGCCGCCCCGAGGTTGCCGAACTCGAGCTCGAGCATCGGCCCTGCCTTCCGGATGCTGAACATCCGCTGATCCCAGGGGATCGACTCGAGGTCACCGAGGTAGTGCTCGAGGTGCGCCTTCCGGGTTGAGGCCTCCTCCCCAGCGGCTCGCAACCGGTCCGCCGCGAACTGCCGGATCGTCTCCAGCAGGCCGTAGCGGGTGACACCTCCTACCTCGTCGACGGTGACGAGAGAGGCCGCGACCAACGACCCGAGCAGTTCGAGCACCTTGAGCTCGTCACCGCCCCCCTCGACCGACGTGATGGCCTCGAGCGTGGCGCCACCGACGAACACCGAGAGACGGCGCAACAGCGCTCGTTGCGGTACCGACAGCAGGTCGTAGCTCCACCCGATCGTCGCCTCGAGGTTGCGGTGTCTCGGGACTCGCCGCTGTCCACGCAGCAGTGCCGTCGGGTGCTCGGCGAGGCGTCCGGCCGCCTCGCCCGGGGACAGGTGGGCGAGCTGGCCGGCCACCAACTCGATCGCGAGGGGCAAGCCGTCGAGGTGCCGGCAGATGGACACGAGCGAGGCGCGGTTGTCGTCGGTGATGCCGAACCCGCGGCGCACCGCTCGAGTGCGGTCGACGAGCAGCTTCATCGAAGCTGACTCGTCCACGTCGGGCCCATCGGGCAGAGCCAGGGGATCGATCGGCCAGCGCTGCTCGCCGTCCGAGCCGAGCGGTTCCCGGCTCGTCGCCAGCACGGTCAACCCCGAGCAGTCTTGCAAGAGCCTTCGAGCGAGATCCGCACAGGCGTCGCGCAGGTGTTCGCAGTTGTCGAGCACCATCAGCACCCGCTGATCGGCGAGAGCCTGCACGAGGGCATCGGCAGCGTCCCCACCGGAACCGAGGTCGATGTCCAGCGCGCGGGCCGCCGTGCGAGCGACGAGGGCGGCGTCGAGGATCGGTGCGAGGTCGACGAAGTACGCCCCGCCGTCGAACTCGGACCGCACATGCCGTGCCAGTTCGACCGCCAACCTCGTCTTCCCGGCTCCGCCGACCCCGGTGACCGTGATCAGCCGCTCGCGGCCGAGGACTCCGACGAGGGTCTCCATCTCGTGCTCGCGCCCGAACAGCCGCGTGTGGAACGACGGGAGGCGGCCGGTCCGCACGTTCTCGTCGCGGGTTGGCAGAGGGGCGTTCGGTCCCACCGACGAGCCGCCGCCGTCTTCGATCCGGAGCAGCTCGAGGTGGATGCGCTGCAGCTCCACGGACGGCGCGATCCCGAACTCCTCGTCGAGCCGGGACCGATGGTCGAGGTAGCAGGTCAGCGCCTCGGTCTGACGTCCCGCACCGGCCAACGCGCGCAGCAGCAGCCCCACGGCGCGCTCTCGGAAGGGATGGTCGGCCAGGAAGCGCTCGAGGTCAGCTACGACCTCCGTGTGACGCCCCTGCCGCAGTCGCGCTTCGGCGAGATCCTCGAGGACCGCCAGCCGCAGCTCGAACAACCGGGTGGCCTCGGCCTGGAGATGTGAGGAACGCGCAACGAGCCCGACCAGAGGTTCGCCACGCCACTCCGCGAGCGCGCCATCGAGCCGCGTCTGCGCTCCAGCGGGGTCGGCGTCGAGCAGGTCTCTGCCCTCCCGCGCGAGGGCGGCGAACGTTGCGGCATCGATCTCGTCCGCGCCGAGGTTGAGCATGTACCCGCCTTCGCGCGTGACCAGCCGCTGACGCTCGCCGCCGAGGCCACGTCGGATGGTCCCCACGTGCGTCTGGATCGTTCCGGTCGGGTTGCCTGGCGGGTCCGAGGGCCAGAGCTCGTCGATGAGCTTCGTGGTCGGAACGGTACGGCCAGCGTCCCCGGCGAGCAGGGCGAAGACCACTTGGGCCTGGGGACCACCGAGGGACGCGACCGAGCCGTCAACCCGGACCTCGAGTCCTCCCAGGAACCGGACGTCCACTGCCATGCGCGGAACTCCCCCTCCCACCGGAAAGTAGCAAGCGGGTTCCTCGAACGGGCAGGAGACCGAGCGAAGCGCGGCGGTCACTGAGCGCCTGCTGACCAGCTGCTCAGCGGCACATCGCAGTGTCGCGTCATGAGACGCAACCGCCTCACAGCTGCCACAGCCGGGATCACCGCGCTGCTGATCACGACGCTGACGGTGGCAGCCCTCGGTGCGACCTCCTCGACCGGGTCCACCG
>SKNK01000398.1 GCA_007120565.1 Nitriliruptoraceae bacterium
GATACCGGCACCCATCGTCCCGCACCCGACGATCCCAACGGTCCGGATCTGTGCGACGGTCTGCTCCGCCATCTGGCGCCCTCCACGCTCGTCCACGGCTCTCGCCCTTCGCGTGGCAGCCTACGGCGCGTGGCGCGACGCAGACGAACCCGCATGCCTTGTCCTCCAACCGCGGCGTGGCGACCACTGGGGTTGCACAGGGGCGTGGCTGCACCTGTGCAACCCCACTGCGGGATCCCGGCCGTCATCCACCATCACCGAGGGCCGTTCTGCATCGTACGTCGCAGGAGATCGACACATGATGCAACGATCGTCGAGACATCGCGGGCCCACATCGACGTAGGGTGGTACCCGACCGCGGCAGCCCCAAGCCCACCCCTCACGGGAACGGCACGCCTCCGGTGCACCAACGCACCCCGCACGCCACGCTCCCACGACCACCCCCGGCAACGCTCCCACGACCACCCCCGGCAACGCTCCCACGACCGACCTCGGAGATCACGAGATGACCACACGGGCCTTCGACGGCGTCCACGTCGCCCTGACCACCCCCTTCGACCCAGGCACGCTCGAGGTGGACCTCGACCGGTTCCGCCAGCACTGCGCCTGGCTGCTCGGCGAGGGCATCACGGGGCTGTTCCCCAACGGCTCCCTCGGCGAGTACGAGAGCCTCTCCTCCGAGGAACGACGCCGACTCTGGCAGGTCGCCGTCGAGGTGGCGGAAGGCCGCGGGCTGGTCGTGTCCGGCCTGTCGGGACCCTCATCCCGCGCGATCTGCGAGCTCGCGGAGCAGGCCAAGGCGGACGGCGTCGACGGCGCGATGGTCCTGCCCCCGACCAACCACCCCTCCACCCTCGATGAGCTGGTGGCCCACTACTCGGCCATCGCCGAGGTGGGCCTGCCGGTCATCGCCTACAACAACCCGTTCTCCACCCGGACCGATCTGACGCCGGACATCCTGGCCCGGCTCGCCGAGATCGACGGGGTGGTCGGCGTCAAGGAGTTCTCCGGGGACGTACGCCGGATCTCGGAGATCATCGAGGTCGCTCCCGACCTCGAGGTGCTCTGCGGCGCGGATGACCTCGCCCTGGAGTCGGCCCTGATGGGTGCGACCGGATGGATCGGCGGGTTCACGGGCAGCTTCCCCGCCGCGACGGTGCGCGTGTTCGAGGCGGGGCGCTCCGGCAAGGTGGACGAGGTGCTGGACCTCTACCGGACCATGTTGCCGGCCCTGCGCTGGGACACCGGCCCGAGGTTCGTGCAGGCCATCAAGCTGTCGATCGATCTGGTCGGGGCCGCCGGGGGCGGACCGACCCGCCCACCTCGCCTCCCTCTGGACGACGAGGCGACCGAGCAGGTCACTCGATCGGTCGCCGCGATCCAGTCCGCCGTGAGCTGATCGATGCGATCCAAGCTGGCGATCAGCGCGGTCGACTCCCACACCGAGGGCATGCCGACACGCGTCGTCACCGGCGGGGTCGGCACCCTGCCCGGCGCGACGATGCTCGAACGACGCGCCAACTTCGAACGTGACCGTGACGATCTGCGGACCCTGTTGATGTTCGAACCCCGCGGCCACGGGGCGATGTCCGGCGCGATCCTGCAGCCCCCCACCCGTGACGATGCCGACGTGGGTGTGCTCTACATCGAGGTATCCGGCTGCCTGGCGATGTGCGGCCACGGCACCATCGGGGTGTGCACCGTGCTGGTTGAGACCGGCATGGTCGAGGTCACCGAACCCGTCACCACGATCAAGCTGGACACCCCGGCTGGCCTGGTCCACGCCGAGGTCGAGGTCACCGACGGTGTGGCGAAGAGCGTGACGATCCGCAACGTGCCGTCGTTCCTGTACGACTCGGGCCTGACCGTCGACGCCGGTCCCGACATCGGCGAGGTGACCTTCGACCTGGCCTTCGGCGGCAACTTCTACGGGATCATGCCGGTCACCGACCTGGGCCTGGACCTCGACCCGGTGCAGGCCCCCAAGCTGATCGAGCGCGGGATGCAGGTCGTCCGCGCGATCGATCAGCAGATCGCCCCGGTCCACCCCGTCGATGAGCTGATCCGGGGGGTCCAGCACGTGATCCTGACCGCCCCAGGTAGCGACGGTGCCGATGCGCGCGGAGCCACGGTGATCCACCCGGGCTGGATCGACCGCTCCCCCTGCGGGACCGGCACCTCGGCTCGGATGGCGCAGCTTCACGCCAGGGGCGAGTTGGCGCTGGACACCCCGTTCGTCCACGCCTCGCTGATCGACAGCCGGTTCACCGGCCACCTCGTCGAGGAGACCACCGTGGGCGACCTCCCCGCGGTGATCCCGACGATCACGGGCCGCGCGTGGGTCACCGGCACCTCGACGTACCTGCTGGACCCGGACGATCCCTTCCCGACGGGGTTCCTGATCGGCAAGACGTGAGCGCCGCCGGCGCCAGCGAGCCCTCCGCGCGCAACCGCCCCCCCGCGCGGACGGTGTCCGACGTGGTGGTGATCGGCAGCGGCCTGGTCGGTGCCTGCTGCGCCTACGAGCTCACCTTGGCTGGCCTCAACGTCACGATCGTCGATCGGGGCCACCTCACCTCGGGGACGACGGCGTCGGGCGAGGGCAACATCCTCATCTCGGACAAGGCCCCAGGGGCGGAGCTCGAGCTCGCCAAGCTCAGCCTCACACGGTGGACCGAACTCGCCGATGAGCTCGAAGCCGACATCGAGTACGAGCCCAAGGGTGGGGTCGTCGTCGCCACGGGCGAGGCAGAAGCCGACGGGCTCCGTCACTTCGCTGCACAGCAGCGCGAGGTTGGGGTCACCGCCGTGGAGGTGTCAGGCGACCGGCTCCGCGAGCTGGAACCGCATCTGGCGCCGGACCTGGCCACGGGTATCCACTACCCGCAGGACGCCCAGGTCCAGCCGGTGCTCGCCGCGGCGGTGCTGCTGCAACAGGCACGACAGCGCGGCGCGACGGTCGTGCCGGAAGCCGAGGTGACCGCCATCGGGGTCGACCGCACCGGACGGGTCGCCTCGGTCACCACCACGCGCGGCAGTTTCGCCACCCGCTGGGTCGTCAACGCGGCCGGCCCCTGGAGCGGTGAGATCAGCGCACTCGCAGGACTCCACCTCCCCCTCGCGCCCCGTCGAGGACACATCCTGGTCACCGAGCCCTGCGAGCCCCTGATCCACCACAAGGTCTACGACGCCGGCTACGTGGGCACGCTGACCGCTGACGCCCAGCCCGACGCGGTCGAGGTGTCCTCGGTCGTCGAGTCCACCCGCGCCGGCACGATCCTGCTCGGGTCCAGCCGCGAGTTCGTCGGCTACGACCGCCGCATCGACGGCGAGGTGGTCCGTGCCATCGCCGAGCGGGCAACGCGCCTGTTCCCCGTCCTGGCGGGGGTGCGGCTCATGCGGGCGTACGTCGGGTTCCGGCCCTGGCTGCCCGACCATCTTCCCGCCATCGGCGAGACCCTGGCGGTCCCCGGCTTCGTGCAGGCCAGCGGCCACGAGGGTGCGGGCATCGGCCTGTCCCCTGCCACCGGACGGCTCGTTCGCGACCTGATCACCGGCCACGAACCACCGATCGATCCGACCCCCTTCCGCCCGGACCGACCCACGCTGCAGAACGACGCCGAGGTAGCCCATGGCTGACGAGACGGTCAACGAGAGCCTGCGCATCGGCGGCGAGACCGACCCCGTCGGGATCTCACGCCGGCCACCGTTCAGCTTCCGCTTCGACGGGCGGGAGGTCCCCGCCCACCCTGGCGAGACGATCGCGGCGGCGTTGCTCGCCGAGGGCACCCGGCAGCTCCGCACCACCAGGCTCGGTGGTCGTCCCCGGGGCCTGTTCTGCGCGATCGGGACCTGCTTCGACTGCCTGGTCCGCGTCGACGGTGGCCGCCCGGTCCGCGCCTGCTTGACCCCGGCAACCCCGGACGCCGAGGTGGCCGCCGGCGAACAGGCCAACGACACCATCACCGAGCACTCACCATGAGCCCAGGTCCCATGGCTGACGTCATCGTCCTGGGCGCCGGCCCCGCAGGTGTCCCGGCGGCCCTGGCTGCTGCCGAGGCTGGCGCCAGCGTCACCGTGATCGACGCGAACGACCGAGCCGGCGGGCAGTTCCACCGCCAACTCCCCCGCGACCTCGACGTTGCCCGACCCGCCGCGCTCCATCACGGCTGGCGGGCGGCGGCCACCGGGTTCGCGGCCATGGCCGATCACCCCCGGATCGAGCACCTCGCCGGGACCCGGGTCTGGCTCGTCGAGCGCGCCGACGAGTCCCTGATCGTCCACACCACCGGAGCCAACCGCACCAGCCTCCGGGGACGCACGCTGGTGTTGGCGACCGGCGCGACGGAGCGGGTCCTTCCCTTCCCCGGCTGGGATCTTCCGGGGGTGATGACGGTCGGTGCCGCCCAGGCGCTGGTGAAGGGTCAAGGGGTACGCCCAGGACGCCACGTGTTGATGGCCGGCACGGGGCCCTTGCTGCTCGCCTCGGCGAGCACGCTCCTGACCGCGGGCACCTCCATCGCGGCGGTCACCGACGCCAACAGCCTGCCCGACTGGCGATCCGCGGTTGGTGCCGGACGGCGCACCCCCGGCAAGGTCGTGGAAGCAGGCGCCTACCTCGCCGACCTGGCGCGAGCCCGCGTCCCCTACCGCCCCCGACACGCGGTGATCGCTGTGGACGGCGATGGCCAGGTGGAGCGAGCCCTCGTCGCACGGGTTGATGAGGGCTGGCACGTTGTCTCCGGCACGGAGGAGTCCTACGACGTCGACGCCGTCTGCGTCTCGTACGGCTTCACCCCCAACGTCGGCATCGCCGCCGCCCTCGGCTGCGAACTCACCGAGGAACCCGCGGTCGTGGCCGATCTGGCCGGGCGAACGTCCATGGACCGGGTCTTCGCCGCCGGCGAGGTCACCGGGATCGCCGGTGCGTCGACCGCCGCGCTCGAGGGCGCCGTCGCCGGCAGCGCCGCAGCTCAACGGGCCGGCTTCGCCGTCGCCCGAGCCGAGGTGCGGCGGCAGGTCCGACGTCGTGAGCGCCATCGCCGAGCCGCGGAAGCCGTGCTCGCAGCAGCGCCGATCCGCGGCGGCTGGAGCACCTGGTTGGACCACGACACGATCATCTGCCGCTGCGAGGAAGCGACCTACGCGTCGGTCCGCCACGCGATCGATGACCTCGGAGCGCGGGATGTCCGCTCGGTCAAGATGACCACCCGGTGCGGCATGGGGCTGTGCCAGGCGACGATGTGTGGACCGTCGGTCGTCGACCTGGTGACGCAGGCAACGGGCCGCCGACCCGATGATGCGGATGGCCTCGCCGGCCGCTCGATCGCCGAAGCCGTCCCCTTGGGCGAACTCTGACCCTGGAGCACCTGGACCGCCCGAGGCCGACCACCCCGAGGCCGTCGCCCCTCGCGTTGGTGTCATCGGACCTGCTGATGGGGCCGCCGTACGGCGGCCCCATCAGCAGGCGTCAGGGTTCAGCGTCCTGGGTCGGCGGGCGGACCGGCGTCAGCCGGAGGACCCGCGTCCTCGGGAGGACCGGCACTCTCAGGGGCGCTCGAGTGAGCCGGGGGACCAGCCTCGGCAGGCGGACCCGCGTCAGCCGGAGGACCCGCGTCAGCCGGAGGACCGCTCTGCTCGTCGGTGGCCTCGGCGTCGGTGGGCGCAGGGCCGGTGGTCTCCTCACCATCGTCGCCCTCGCGCGTCAGCACGACCTCGACGCACCGTCCCTCGAGTTCCAGCGCCTCGGCGGCCTCGGCGGCAGTGTCGAAGGTGAGGTCCTCGAACCCGCCGCTGTGTGGCCCGGCCTTGGCAGCGGTGCTCACGAGGTGACCGCGGATGCAGCCCCAGTCGCCCGGGATGTCCTGGACCCACTCCGAGAAGGCCGTGGCGTCCTCGAGCACCTGGTCCTCGATCCGGGTCAGATCGTCTTCCTCGACCGGCTCATCATCGGCCGGGTCGACCTCTTCGATCTCGAGGTCGTCGGGTTCGATCACCTCGACCGGCTCGGTATCGGTCTCGCAGAACGGCGCGTCGGGTGCCTGGTTCTCGCAGAAGTCCTCGATGTCCAGACCCCCACTCCCGTCGATCGCGGCGTACGCGGTCTCGAGGCCGAACTCGTTGTTCGGGGAGGTGTCGTCGGCCGTGTCGTCGCTGGTGGTGTCGGTGCCCGTCGCGGTCTGAGCGACGGCAACACCGCCTCCCACCATCAGGACCGCGGCCGCTGTCGCCGCGACGCCGCGTTTGGCGATGGCGCCGCTGAAGCGGGTGAGATGCTGCATTTCTTCAGCTCCCTGTCGTCGGGATGTCGTCGGATACCCCATCGGGGGCGCAATCGACCCGGACCACCGACGTGTTACGCCGGAGACCTCAACGTGCGCTCTGAGCACTGGTCGTATCGCTGTCGCTACAAAGCGTGACGGTCGGACGGCGAGGGCCGTCCGATCGCAGCTCAAGCGAACCGCGTGTCACCCGCGTGATGATCAGGTGGTCGATGCCTGGTAGATGCTGTCGATGGCGTTCTCCAGCATCGCGTCGAACTCCTCCTCGGTCTGGTCGGCGGAGAGTTCGCCGATCAGAGCCCGGGAGAACGAGGCGATCAGACCGCGGTTGCGGGCGAGTCGGTCGTTGGCCTCGTCGCGGCTGTATCCCCCGGACAAGGCAACGACCCGGAGCACGTTGGGGTGCGAGATCAGGGAGGCGTAGTAGTCGTCCTCGGACGGGATGGTCAGCTTGAGCATCACCTGGTGGCCATCTGCAAGACCATCGAGGTGAGCGACGATCTGCTCTCGAAGTCGCTCCTCAGCCTCACCCTTCTCCGGGCTGTGGATATCGACCTCTGGTTCCAGGATCGGCACGAGGCCCGCGTCGAGGATGCGTTGCCCCACCTCGAACTGCTGGGCGGCGATCTCCTCGATCCCGCCGGGATCCGCCAGCTTGACGACCGAACGCATCTTGGTACCGAAGACCTCGTTGGCGGTGGCCCGCTCGAGCAGCGCATCGAGATCAGGCATCGGTTTCATGAGCTGGACGCCGTCAGCTTCGTCGGCGAGCCCCTTGTCCACCTTCAGGAACGGCACGACGTTCTTGGTCTGCCACAGGTAGGTGGCGGTCGGGACACCCTCGACCTGGCGCTCCATCGTTCCCTCGAACAGGATCGCTCCCAGGATCCGTTCACCGGTGAACGCCGGCGAGGTCATGATGCGGGTCCGCATCTGATGGACGAGGTCGAACATCTCCTCGTCGGTCGAGTAGGCCTGCTCGCCGATGCCGTACTGCGCCAACGCCTTGGGCGTCGAGCCTCCGCTCTGATCGAGCGCCGCGATGAACCCCTGTCCGTTGGCGATCTTGTCGAGCATGTCGGTGTTCATACGAGCCTCTTCCACGTCTCGGTGATCTCCCCCGAAGCTAGCGGCCCACCACCTCCACCACACCCTGTTCGCCAGGGCCCCGGCGCCCACCTTCGATCACGAACCACGAGCATGCCGTGAGCACCCGGTCGCGTCGACGCCCTACCTTGTGGTCGAGGATCCTGCTCACGGGAGAGCCCGGTGAACGACCGCACCAGACCATCCAACCGCATGCCGCCACTCGCCTGGCGGGTCACGGTCCGTGCGGTCCTTGGCCTGCTCCGAGGCGTGTTCGGATGGCGCGTCCGAGCCATCCGTCCCAAGGTGATCCCGCCGCCGGATCAGCCGTTGGTGGTGGTGATCAACCACACCTCGAACATCGATGCCTTCCTGGTCGCCGACACCGTCTGGCGCCGCATGAAGCATTGGTGCCGCCCGCTGGTGAAGGCGGAACTGTTCAACGCACCGGCGCTCGGCCGGCTCGTGCGTGCTGGCGGGTCCATCGAGGTGATCCGTACCGAGGGGTCCGGACGCTTGGCCGCCTATGCCAACGCCGTCGCACGGCTCCGGGAGGGCGGAACGATCCTGATCGCCCCCGAAGGCACCATCACCCACGATGGGGCGTTGTTGCCGATGCGCCACGGTGCCGCGCGCATCGCCTTGGAGGCGGGGGTCGACGTCCTGGTGGCGACCCACTTCGGCTCCCAGCGGGGATTCTCTCCTGTGCGCACGCTCCCCCAGCGCGGCGCCATCGTGACGATGATCTTCGACGTGATCTCACCGGAATCCGACGAGGACGCGGCCTCGCTGACCGGACGGATCGCGGCCACGATGATCGACCGCAGCGAGCAGCTGCGCGACACCTACCCGCAGGCAGATCCCGACGCGCCATGGTGGCCCCCGTACTCGACGCCGGCCTCGCCCAGTTCGACGGCCCGCGAGAACCTCGAGCGCTACCGGGCGAGCATGACCGAAGCCGTCACGCAGGCCCGGGAGCGCATGGCGAAGCTCGCTGAGGATCACGATGTCGAGGAGCGCGTCGCCCACGCCCGTGAACGCGTCGTCGAGGTAGCGGAGGATCTCGCCGATCGCTCGCGGGAGCGCAGTGGCGAGATCGCGGAGGAGGCCCGTCGCCACATCGAGGAGTTCGCCAGCCAGGCCCGGGAGCACGCCTCGGCCCTCGGCGAACGTCTCCCCGCGCGGGACACCTGGCCGTCAGGAGACGAGTCTGGAGGTACCGGCGAGGATCGGGATCGGCCGTCCTTGGCCTCCGACGGGACCGGTGACGACACCCCCCACGAGCCGGACCCAGACCTCGACGGTCAGCCTGGAGAGCGCGACTAGACCGCTCAGGCCCGCTGTTCCGCTCGCCGCTCCGCATCGGGGTGCGGCACGAAGCGGTACAGGTAGACCGAGATCGCCGCCAACCACGCCCAGCCGGCCACCACGGCGAGCCAGAGCGAGGCGACCCCGACCGTGCTCGTTGCCAGCGCGGCTCCGAGCATGAACGCCAGCACGATCACCGCGCCGGCAGCACGGGAGGCCCACGCCCATCCCGTAGCCTCGCGAAGACCGAACCAGCCGCCGAGGAGCACCGCCGACACCGCGAGTGTCAGGAACCCCACGGCACCGAAGGCGAGGTGGAGGATGCCCGCGACCGACGCCTCATCATCGGCGGCCCCAGGCGGGAACCCGGCCATCGCATCGGGTGGGAACACGCCGCTGGCCACCAGGCACATCCCGTACACCACCACCAGCGGACCGACACCTCTCCCCCGTTCGGCTTCGCGTAGGGCTCGGGCGATCCCCACGCCCGCGGCGATGGTCATCGCCCCGGCGAGGATCAGGTTGGCTCGCTGCATCCAGCCCCCGTCGCCCAGCATCAACAGGCTGAGCGGGTGGATCGCCAGGTCGAACCCTTCGCGGGTCAGCGCGAGCGTCAGGCCAACGGCGAGGTAGATGCCGCCGGCGATCACGCCGTAGCCGAGCAACGATCGGGTCACCGCGGCGGCGCCGTCGAACCCGCGCGGATCGTCAGCCATCCGGATCTCCTCTCGCTCCTGCTGGGCTGCCAGCCCTGTTCGAAGCATCCTGCTGCGACGACGAGGATGCACTATTGCACGCAAGAGTGCAAGAGTCAGCGGGGTCGGTACCGTGGACGCGAGCGAAGACGACAGGGGTGGTGGGCCATGCCGGATCGGGACCCGAAGACCGGGCCGGACGCCACCGCGGCGGTCGACCCGCGGGTCAGGCGATCCCGCGAAGCCATCGCGGAGGCCGCGATCGCCCAGTTCATCGAACGTGGCTACCGCGACGCGAGCCTCGATGACATCGCCCGGCTAGCTGGGGTCGCCAAGCGCACGATCTACAACATCTACACCGACAAGGAAGCACTGTTCCGCGCCATCCTCGGCGAGGCGGTCGACACGGCCGAACGCTTCTCGGTCGAGGTGGCTGCCACGCTCGGCGGTACCGATGACGTTGAAACCGAGTTGACCGCCGTCGCCCGGGAACTCTCCCGGGCCGTGCTCGGTGGGAGGATCGTCCCGCTCCGACGCCTGCTCATCAGTGAGGCCGCGCGGTTCCCCGAGTTCGCCCGCGACTACTACGAGCGGGCTCCGGGCCGCGTCATGACCACGCTCGCGCTCGGCCTCAACCGCTTCGACGAGCGCGGCCTTCTGCGCATTGACGATGCGGAGATGGCCGCGGAGCAGTTGGCGTTCCTGGTGCTCGGCGCGTCCCTGGACCGGGCGCTGTTCGAGGTCGACGGTCCGCCGACCGAGGCGGTCGAGGCTCGCGCGATCGCCGGTGTTCGGGTCTTCCTCCGCGCCTACGCGGCCACGTGAACGCGCATCAGTCGCGACGGGCGACGAAGATCATCTCCTCACTGGTCGCGCTGAACGCTCCCTTCTCCCAGTCGCCGTAGAGGGCGCAGACGGCGAACCCGGCCGCCCCCAGGTCGGCTTCGATCTCCTCGCGCGCCCGGAAGCGGAGGCTGCTGGCCGTGACGATCTCCTCCCCCGAGGAGCGGAAGCGCGTGTGTCCGAGCATCGTGACGATCCCCGGCCCTACCTCGACGGACCCGAGCCAGGAGTCGAACGCCTCACCTCCGTCCTCCGGCTCGAACGTGGCGAACGAGCTCGCCGGATCCCAACGCTCCCACGGTCGGGTCGCCGGATCACGGCTCTCGAAGGCGAGGTAGCCGCCGGGCAGCAGGGCACGATGGACGTGCCGGAGGACGTCGCGCCACTCCTCGTCGTCGAGGAACACCTGGGCCACGTGACCGGTCAGGACCACCAGGTCGCACGATGCCGAAGCCAGATCCACGGCGGTCCCCTCGACCCAGGTGACCCGCTGTGCACCAGGACGTGCACGCGCGATGTCGAGCATCGCCGCCGCCGGGTCCACCCCCGTCACCTCGTGGCCCTGAGCAGCCAGGTCGCAAGCAAGTACGCCGGTCCCACACCCCAGGTCGGTGACGGCAGCCGCACCCAGCTCATCCGCCAGAGCCAGGTAGAGGTCCACGTCCCAGCGACCGGCGTTCTCGCGGTCGTAGATCGCGGCCAGGCGCGGATCGGTGTAGTGACGATCGACCATCCTCGAAGGCTACGCGCCTGATCTGCGTCACGCGGGCGGCTTGCCCTACCCGGTGCCGCCGTCGCTCACCGCCGTCCGGTGAGCCGGGCCAGCTTGAGACCGAGGTGGAGCACGAGGCGTTCGTTGCCGTCGCGCAGATCGGTCTCGCACCGCGCCTCGATCCGGCTCAGCCGGTGGTACAGCGAGGTGCGGTGCAGTCCCAGGGACCGGGAGGTCTCCTGCGCGCTCCCGGCCAGGTCGAGGTAGGTCTCCAGAGTCTCGACCAGCGTCCCTGCACCGTCGTCGGCGAGGAGCCGTTCGAGCCCCGGATGCAGCGACGTGGCTGCCATCTGCTCGTCGGAGAGGTGCGCGAGCGCGCGGTAGATGCCGAGCCGCGCCCACGCGGCCACCGGCCCGGATACTGGCAGGTGGACCGCTACCTCGGCGGCCTGGCGTGCCTCCTCGTAGGAGCCTCGCACCGCGACCAGTTCGTCTCGGGCGGCCCCGAGGCCGACCAGAGCGCGCTCGACCCCGACCAACCCCTGGCAGGCACGTTCGAGCTCCGACCTTAGGTTGGCACCCACCTCCTCGGGCGACGTCGAGGTCGCCGCTTCACCGCTCGACACGAGCAGCACGCCATGGTCGAACCGCACCAGATGCAGCGCAGCGTGGCCACCCAGGCTGCGACGGACCGCGACCAGTGCCTGCTCGATCGCCAACCGGAGGTACTCGTCCGGCTGCGCCCCCGCGGTCAGCACCGGACGAGCTACCAAGGCGACGACCGGGGAGTCCTGCGGGAAGCGCCCTTCGGCCAGTAGCTCGCGAGCCGCCTGGACGGGCACGTCCGTATCGGGGGCAAGCAGGTTGCGCATCGCCTCCGCGACCCGGTTGCTCGCCAACTCGCCGGCGAGGTTCTCGCGGTAGAGCGCGAGGGCGAACCGGTCGCGGGTGTCGACGACGGCTGCCAGGTCGTCGTCGGTGAGCGACGCCTCCCGGTCCACGAACCAGAGGAACCCCAGCAACAGCTCCTGGTGGCGGATGGGCACGCACACGCGGGGCAACAACCCCAGTTCCTCTCCCGCCGGGGTCCTCACCGGAGCGGTCGCGGTGGCGATGCCGTGGCTACGCAGCCACGCCACGACCTCCGGGCGCGTGCGTCGGCTCAGGATCGACTCCGAGCGCACCTGGTCCAAGGGCTCGTCGTGCTGGCTGTAGACGATCATGCGTTGGCGCCGATCCTCGAGCACGACGGGGCGACCGGTCTGTTCCGCGACAGCATCGACCAGACGCTGCAGTTCGGTGGACACGGTGGCCTCCTCGTCGTCGACGCACACCTCATCCCACGATCGTAGGATCGAACCACTCACATCTGCGACGTCCGACGGGACCTACCCGGCAGCGCGCTCCCGTAGGATCGTCCCCCCGAACGGAGGCCTGGCCACGAACAGCTTCGACGAACGCGCGGCGACCTGGGACGACGACCCCACGAAGCGGGAACGTGCGCGCCTGGCCGCTGCCCGCTTGCGGGCGAGCGTCGACCTGCACCCGGACACCCGGCTGCTGGAGTACGGCGCGGGCACGGGCCTGTTGACCGAACAGCTCCGGCCCCACGTTGGCCACACCACCCTCGCCGAGCCGTCGAGCGGGATGCGCGACGTCCTCAACGCCAAGGTGGCCGACGGCAGGCTCGCCGGAGCCGACATCCTCGATCTCGACCTGTCTCGCGACGCGCCGCCCGCCAGCCGACACGACCTGATCGTCGCGCTCATGGTGCTGCACCACATCCCGGACCTCACGCCGGTGCTCGCGGGGTTCGCCACCCTCCTGACCGACGGCGGGACCCTGTGTGTGATCGACCTCGAGGAGGAGGACGGCAGCTTCCACGACCCGGGGTTCGACGGGCACGACGGGTTCGCGCGCGACTGGCTCACCGAGCGGTTGGCCGTAGCCGGGTTCGACCCACCGCGCTTCGAACCCTGCGGGCAGGTCAACAAGCACGGCAGGGACTACGAACTGTTCCTGGCGACCTGTTCCCTAGCGGAAGCTCCACGATGACCCGGATCGTGAGCAGCACCGACTACCACACCGGGGGCGAACCCTTCCGGATCGTCACCGCTGGGGTACCCGTACCCCAGGGCAGGACGGTCGCCGAACGGCGGCGTTGGTCGATCCAGCACCTCGATGACATCCGCGCGATGTTGTGTCGGGAGCCCCGCGGGCACGCCGACATGTACGGCTGCTTCGTCACGCCACCAGACGATGTCGCCGGCCACCTCGGCACGGTCTTCTTCCACAACGACGGGTTCTCCACCGCCTGCGGCCACGGGACGATCGCGCTGGCGACCTGGGCGATCGACACCGGCTTGATCACCCCGGGCCCGGACGACGCCGAGGTCGAGGTCATCATCGATGTCCCGTCCGGGCGGGTGCGTGCCATCGCGGCGATCGAGGATGGGCGGGCGGTTTCCGTTCGGTTCCGCAACGTCCCGGCGCTGGTGCACTCGCTGGACGTCGAGCTGCCGATCGACGACCGCACCCTCACCGTGGACATCGCCTACGGCGGAGCCTTCTACGCCTGCCTCGAGGCCAGCCAGGTCGGGATGGAGGTCGTCCCCGACCACGCCTCGGGCCTGATCGCCCTCGGTCGGGCCGTGAAGCAGGCCGCGAACGCCCAGCTGGACCTGCACCTCCCCGATGCCTCCGGCGACGCCGGCCTCTACGGCACGATCATCTACGACCGCCTCGGCGACACCCATCAGCGCAACATCACGGTGTTCGCCGACGGGCAGGTGGACCGCTCCCCCTGTGGCAGTGGCACCTCGGCGCGGCTGGCCGTCCTGGCGGAACGCCGCCAGCTGGCGATCGGCGAGACGCTCACCCATGACAGCATCGTCGGCACGCGCTTCCTCGGGCGACTCCTCGGCGAAGCACCACCTCGAGGCAGCACCCGACGCTGGGACACCGAGGTAGAAGGCAAGGCGTCACGGACCGGTCAGCACACCTTCGTCCTGGACCCCGACGACGAACTCGGCCTCGGCTTCGTCCTGCGGTGAGGTCGGCAGCGTGCCGTGGGAGCCGTCCATCTCGGGGCACGGCCACTCACGGACGAGAGCGAGAGGGGGCGGGGCGGGTTGTCGTGGCGGTGTGCGTGGCGGCGCCGACCTCATCTTGCACGGGGCGGTGCCGGGTGTGGGTGAACGTGCCCTTCCCGAACGCGAGGACCTTGGTTGGCCGGACGGCGAACACGTGGGCGACACCCGCTCCACCTGGGTGGCGGAAGCCCTGGTCGGACGCCTCGAACAGCCAACTCTTGCCGTCCCATCTGGTGGCCCAAGCGGACGCCAAGCGGCCGAG
The DNA here is from genome assembly GCA_007120565.1 of Nitriliruptoraceae bacterium. Classification (GTDB taxonomy): domain Bacteria; phylum Actinomycetota; class Nitriliruptoria; order Nitriliruptorales; family Nitriliruptoraceae; genus CSSed11-175R1. The sequence goes on from SKNK01000398.1 coordinate 14,280, forward strand.
CGTCGTCCGGTCGGTCACCCGCTCGGCCTCGCCTTCGACCATGACATCGAGTCCCTCATCCCACCGATCGCATCCGGTGCTGAGCACGACGTGCGGGTTCCGGGCCAGGTTCAGCGCCTTCTGCTCGCCAGGGCCGGTGCAGAAGTGCAGCGCTCCGTCATGCCACACCGCCACCAGCGGCGTGACGTGGGGCCGCCCGTCCACCCGCACGGTTGAGATCCACGAGATCTGGGCGGCTTGGAGGACCTCCAGGGCATCGGCCCAGGACGTGGCCTGCGCGTCGGGATCGCTGAACCGCTCGTCCAGTTCGGTGTCTGGTGCTTCCATCGTCGCTCCTGCGATAGCTGGTGGTTCCGCTGGTCCGTTGACGCTCAGCGGTGATGAAACTCAGCGGTGCTCCAGCGTGAGCGCGACCGGATCCTCGGTTGGCGGCGCCGGTCGAGCATGACCAACGGGAGGTCGTGGACCCGGCACGTCAGGGGAACAAGGAGGTCGGGCGCGTGCCCACCCAGGTTCTGCCCTGCGGGCTCGTCACCGCAGGAGAACGGCGATGATCCACGTGCCGATCATCGCTACACCGAGGATGAGCTCGATGAGCACGCCGACGCCGTAGGCCGCGACGACCCCGGCGAGTGACCTGGTCGCCGCTTGCCAGTCCCCCAGGCGTCGGAACTCCGCGAGGACGAAGCCGAGGAACCCGCCGGCCAACACGCCGGCAACCGGGATGACGAAGAACCCGACGACCGCACCCACGACCGCGGCGGCTAGCGAACCGGTCGGGGCACCACCGCGTCGGCCACGACGCGCCGGCAGCCAGATGCTCGCAGCGGTGCCAGCGGCGAACATCGCGGTGAGGAGCAGGGTGACGGCCCATCCCACGACATCCGCCCCCATCCAGAGGGTCGTGCCAGCCGAGATCAGCCAGATCACGAGCAGCCCCGGCATGACGGGAACCACGACACCGATGAGGCCGACGAGCATCAGCAACACCAACAGGACGGCCAGGACGGGATCCATGGAGCCTCCTGGCAGCGCGACCACGCGTTCGATGACGGCTTCCCTTGGTACCAAACCTCACGTACCGTCCGCCCGGACGAAAGGGCCATCCAGGGCGCAGACCGCGCCATCGGCCGCAACGTCGCAGTCGCGCGGTGAACGCAACCACTGTCCGAACGGACAAGGCGTCGACGTGCATCGTGCGATCCGGTTGTTCACCCTCCCGCGACGGCGCCCTACGGCAGCTGCGCGCCTTGGGGAGGTTCGCAGCCAACACCGACCGGCGCTCGACACGGTCTTGCCCTCCTTCCCGGCCCACCGGAGAACGCCTGTGCCTACCCCCCTGCATCGCCACCATCTCCTACCCCGGCGCACCCTCGAGCTGCTCCTGCCCGCGGTCCTCGCCGCGCTCTTCCTGGTCGTCCCCACCCACGCTTGGGCGGACACCGATGAGGACGACCAAGCAGCGGACGACTCCGTCGAGGAGAGCCCGACCGAACCGTTCTTCACCGACACCGTCGATCGGGGCCACGACGACGCGGTCGTCTCGCTCGCGGCGGAGGGTGTCCTCCAAGGCTGTGAAGAGGAGCGCTTCTGTCCGGACGAGGATCTCACGCGAGGCCAGATGGCGACGATGTTGGCCAACGTGTTGGAGTTGGAGCCGCTGGCACAGGGCCCCTTCGATGACGTCGCCGACAACGTCCACGAGGAGCGCATCAACGCCCTCGCCGATGCCGGCGTCACCGTGGGCTGTGAAGGAGGCGCGTTCTGCCCCGATGACACCGTCACCCGCGAGCAGATGGCCACGATGCTCGTCCGCTCCTTCGACATCCCGACGACCGACTCCCGGCACTTCGACGACCTGACGCAGACCCACGGCGACAACGTGAACGCCCTCGCCGACGTGGGGATCGCGGCCGGCTGCACCGATCGTCTGCCCGACTTCTGCTCCGCGGCACCCGTCCTTCGCTGGGAAGCCGCGATGTTCCTGGCACGGACGCTCGACCTCGTGGAGCGCGTCGAACTCGAGCCCCTCGAGGACCGCCGCGCGGAACAGGAGCGCATCGACGCCGAGCTCGAGGCGGAGCGCAAGGCCGAGGAGGAAGCCCGACGCGCCGCCGAGCGCGAAGAGGAGGAGCGCCGCGCCGCGGAGCAAGAGAAAGCGGAACGTCTGGCCATGTGGGACCGGTTGGCCGGCTGTGAGTCCAACCACAACTGGAGCGCCAACACGGGCAACGGGTACTACGGTGGCCTGCAGTTCCTCCCCGAGACCTGGTGGAGCGTCGGCGGCCAAGGCATGCCTCACCAGGCTTCCAAGGAGGAGCAGATCTACCGGGCGGAGCGCCTGCTCGAGAAGCCCTGGGCGACCTTCTCCAACCAGTGGCCGGCTTGCTCACGGATCCTCGGCCTGGGCTGATCCGACGACGAACGCCGCCCGGGGGAGAGTCCGGGCGGCGTTCGTCGTGCGAGAGACCACGAGCGTTCCGGAGGGAGAGGTCCGAAGGTCGCTCGCTTCTGGCTCTACCAACCGAGGTGACGGGAGCGTCCACCCTGGCTGA
>SKNK01000481.1 GCA_007120565.1 Nitriliruptoraceae bacterium
CTGTCGCCGGAGCAGACCTACCAGCGAAAGATCGAGGAGGCCATCTACGCGCTGGAGCTCGAGCGGCAGCTGTCCAAGGACGAGATCCTCGAGCTGTACCTCAACCGGTCCTACTTCGGGACGGGCACCTACGGCATCGGGACCGCAGCAGAGCGCTACTTCTCCAAGGACGTTGGCGACCTCACCCTCGGCGAGGCCGCCATGCTCGCCGGGTTGCTGCGAGCCCCTGAAGCCAACAACCCGCTCAACAACCTCGAGAACGCCCAAGCCCGCAGGAACATCGTCCTGGGCCAGATGGCCACCCATGGCTTCATCAGCCACGACCAAGCGTTCGCCGCCCGCGAAGAACCGCTGGAGGTCGAGATCTCCGAGCGGCCACCACCCGAGTACCCCTTCTGGACCCGCTGGGTCTCGGACCTGCTGACCAACGCCGAGCGCGCCGAGGCACTGGGCACCCAACTCGACGCGCTCGATGCGATGGGCGGCACTCAAGAGGAACGAGTCCGCACCGTCTTCCAGAGTGGCCTGCGGATCCACACCACGATCGACCCCGAGCTCCAGGAGATGGCCGAGGGCAGCCTGATGGAGTACCTCACCGCCGAGGGTGCCTCCGCCGGCGACATCGCCCGTGAACCGCTCGGCTCCATCGTCAGCGTCGAGCCGGGCACGGGCGCGATCCGCACCATGGCGCTCGGTCCACGGGGATTCGGATCGTGCGCTGAGGACGAGAGCTGGGTCGACGTCGATGAGGAGACCCGTCAGCTGTTCTGCGACCGCACGACGGTCAATCCCGCGGTTCCGGGCATGGGTGGCTCCGGGCGTCTGGCCGGTTCCTCCTTCAAGCCCTTCGTCATCGCCGCCGCACTCGAGGACGGCGTCTCCCCTGGGTTGACGCTCGATGCTCGCGGTCCGCAGGACATCGAGGGCTGCCACGACCCGTGGGAGGTCAGCAACTCCGGTGGCGACGACATCATCAACATGTACGACGCGATGGCTCGCTCCAGCAACGTCTACCACGCGCTGCTGGTAGCCGAGGTCGGCCCGGACAAGCTGGTCGACATCGCGCATCGCCTGGGGATCACCTCCTTCCTCGGTGAGAACTGCAGCCTCGCGCTGGGCACGGACTCGGTCACCCCGCTGGAGATGGCCACCGCCTACGCCACCCTGTTCAACGGCGGCGAGTACTGCGAGCCCTTCCCGATCACCCACATCGAGGACCGCGACGGCAACCTGATCTGGGAGCACCAACCCGACTGCCGCCAGGTCATCGACGAGGAGATCGCCGACCGGGTCGTTGACACGATGGCCGGGGTCGTCGAAGAAGGGGGCACCGCTTCGGTCGCCAACCTCGGCGAGTGGCCGACCCGCGGCAAGACCGGCACCACCGACGACTACGTCGACGCGTGGTTCGTCGGCGGCATCCGGCAGCTGGCGGTCGCCGCCTGGGTTGGCTTCGAGAACGGCACCCGCTTCTACGAGAGCGAGGAGGCGGCCGCCGACGTCTGCGGAAGCGACCGGTTCATCAACCGGTGTCCGGCGACCACCCAGTACATGACCAACGTCACGATCGGCGGCCAGGACTACTCCCGAGTCTTCGGTGGGACGATCCCTGCGCCGATGTGGGCCCACTACATGCAACAGGCCGTCGAGCGCTATGAGCCTCAGGACTTCCCCGACCCCGGCCCGATCCCGACCGGCCAGGTCCCGGACCTGCTGCGGGCGAGTTCCATGAGCGAAGCCGAGGAGATCGCGATCGAGGCCGGGTTCCGTGTCGACTTCGAGGAGGTCGAGGACTACCGCCCCGCCGGGACCTTCATCGACCAGACCCCCGACGCGGGGACCACCCAGGGGCTCGGCAGCATCATCATCGTCCAGGTGTCCGACGGCCAGGGGATACCGCCGGAGATCCCCGACGTGACCGGCATGACCCTTGACGACGCTGCAGACGTGCTCTTCGAGCTCGGATACAACGTGGGACGACGCAACGTCGATGTCGAGGACGAGGATCTCGAGGGCATCGTCGTCGCCCAGAACCCGGGGGCAGGAACCAACGTCGATCCCGACGAACTCGACATGGTCGTGCTCGACGTTGGTCGCTACGTCGAACCGGAGCCCGAACCCGAACCCGAACCCGAGGAGCCCGAGGAAGAGCCCGAAGAGCCCGAGGAGCCTCCGGAGGACGAAGGGGGCGGCCGTGGAACACCGCCCGGCCGCGGCAACAACAGCGAGGAAGAGTAGGTGGGCCGAACGACCAAGCTCCTGACCGCCACCGCGGCTGCCGGAGCCGCTTGCTTCGCGTACGGAACCCTCATCGAGCGTCGCTGGTACCGGCTGCGACGCCTCGTGCTTCCGCACAGCCTGCGAGGCGCCACTCCCGCACGGGACACACGACGTCTCTCCGTCCTGCACCTGAGCGATCTGCACCTGATCCCGGGGCAGGACCACCGCGTTGAGTTCCTGGCGTCGTTGGCCGAACTGGACCACGACCTCGTCGTGATCACCGGCGACATGCTCGGCGAACAACACGCCGAGCGGTTGACCGCCGATGCACTCGCGCCGCTGACCGCCAAGGGGCAGCCGGGGCTGGTGGTCCTCGGTAGCAACGACCTGTTCGGCCCGGTCGCGAAGTCGCCGATCGCCTACTTCACGCGACCCGAACGGCGCATCCACGGCGCCGTGCTGGATACCTCGTCGTTGCTGTCTCGACTGGCCGAGCTCGGCTACCAGACGCTGCGCAACGAAGCGACGGTGGTGTCAACGGCCGCGGGCGACGTTGGCGTTGGCGGCATCGATGACCCCCACCTCGCGACCACCGAGATCCCTGCACCCGCCGCGGTCACCCCATCGGCGGACACCGACACCTTGGTGAACCTCGGGCTCGTGCACGCCCCGTACACCGCCGCGTTGGACGTGCTCGTCGAGCCGGGGCACGACGTGCTGTTGTCTGGGCACACGCACGGGGGTCAGGTGCGGTTCCCACCCTTCGGGGCACTGGTCGGCAACTGCGACCTCCCGCTGGATCAGATCCGTGGCGCGTCGCGGTACCGGGACCGGTGGCTGCACGTCTCTCCGGGCCTCGGCCACTCCCGGTACGCCCCCTTCCGCTTCGCCTGCCGACCCGAAGCCACCCTGCTCGAACTCATCGGGTGAGCGAGCTCATGGCCTTCGGTCGTACCGCCCCTGCGGCGTGGTTCGCGCCCTCACCCCGCCGCGTGTACGCTCCCGGTCGCTCCCGTGGCGGGGCATCGACGGGATGTAGCGCAGCTTGGTTAGCGCGCCTCGTTCGGGACGAGGAGGCCGGCGGTTCGAATCCGCCCATCCCGACCAGCAGCAGCACCTGACGCGCGGTCACCGGCACTCCCGGGACCGCGCGTCGTGCGTTCGCGGCGCCACGCCGAACACCCGGCAAGGCCCTGGGACCGCACGGCACCCGGCAAGACTCCGGCGGCACGCCGAACACCCGGCAAGACCCTGGAACCGCACGGCACCCAGCGAGGCTCCGGCGGCACGCCAGACACTCCGCGAGGATCTGGGACCGCACGGCACCCAGCGCCACGCCGGACTCCGGACAGCACCCGCCGAGCCACGACATCCACGAGCTAGCTACGCCCACGGCGCCGAGCCCAAGAGCCATGAGACCCACGTCGCCCACGAACCAACGACTCCCCAACGATCGAGGCGAGCCCATGGACCTCAGCACGTTCCAGCGCACGATCCGCGACACCTACGGCGAGCAGGATGCTGAGCGCGGCGTCGACGGCACCTTCGGGTGGTTCATCGAGGAGGTTGGGGAGCTATCCCGCGCCATCCGACGACAGGGCCACGCGGAGCGCGTCGTGGAGTTCTCCGACGTCCTGGCCTGGTTGGTCAGCCTCGCCGATCTGTGCGAGGTCGACATCGCCGATGCCGCACGCCGCTACGTCGAGGGCTGCCCGAAGTGCCAGGGGTCACCCTGCCGGTGCGCTGGCCTCGAGCCCGGTCGCCCCTGACGTACGCAGGTCAGACACTGCCGGCACGCCGTAAGACTGCGGCGCCCGGCTCACTCAGCCGCCTCACTCGGCCGCAACGAGCTCCGCGAGCTGGATGGCGTTCAGCGCAGCACCCTTGCGCAGGTTGTCGCCGACGACGAACACGTTGAGGCTGTGCCGGTCACCGAGGTCCTCGCGGATACGCCCGACGAGCACCTCGTCCCTTCCGGCTGAGTCCAGCGGTGTCGGGTAGGCCAACTCCTCGCCGTCCTGACCGGTCCCGTCCTCGATGACCAGTCCCGGCGCACCAGCGAGTACCTCGAGCGCCGCGTCGCGCGACACCGGCTCGGCGAAGGTCAGCCTCGCGTTGATGGCGTGGCCGACGACCACCGGCACACGCACGCAGGTCGGCGAGACGCGCAACGCCGGCTGGCTGAGGATCTTGCGCGACTCGTTGACGAGCTTCCACTCCTCGTCGGTGTAGCGCTCCTCGGTGAAGTTTCCACAGTGCGCGAGCACGTTGAAGGCGATCGCCTTGGAGAACGTCTCGGCCTGAACGCTGGCCTCGGCCTCGGCACCCTTCGACCGCAGGACATCCTCACCGAGGTCGACCATCTTCGCGGCCTGCTCGAGCAGCTCGGTGATACCCGACATGCCCGAGCCACCCGCAGCCTGGTACGACGTGGCGACCATCTCGGTCAGCCCGAACCCCGCGTGCAGCGGCTTGGCTGCCACCATCAGGACCATCGTGGTGCAGTTCGGGTTGGCGACGATGCCCTTCGGCCGGTTGGCGATCGCCTCGGGGTTCACCTCGCTGACGACCAGCGGCACCTCGTCGTCCATGCGGAACGCCGACGAGTTGTCGATCACCACGGCACCGGCTTCGGCCGCGACGGGAGCCCACTCCTTGGAGCGTGACCCGCCCGCTGAGAACAGCGCGACGTCGACGCCCTCGAAGGCCTCCGCCGAGATGGCCTGGACCTCTACCTCGCCGTCCTTCCAGGGCAACTTCTTGCCAGCAGATCGCTCGGAGGCCAGGAAGAGGGGATCGCCGTCGAGCGGGAACCCGCGAGTGTCGAGCAGACGTCGCATCTCGGTGCCGACGGCGCCAGTGGCGCCGACGACCGCGACCCGGAGGCCGGACATGGTGTTTCCTTCCTGAGGTTC
>SKNK01000021.1 GCA_007120565.1 Nitriliruptoraceae bacterium
ACCTCGTCGGGCGCGACCAGAGCGACGTCGATGGTCATGGCCGGGTGGCGCACGATCGGCTGTGCTGGGACGGGCGGATACCCGTCGACCGGGATCGCGACGAGCAGTGGCTCGAGCAGCAGCTCCCCCGCGACGACGGGCTCGGGCAGATCGCGTTGGTCGGCCTCGGTGGGGTGCAGCTGGCCGACGATGCCGACCTCGTGGCCGCGCAATAGCAGTGCTGCGGTCCGTCCGGGGTGCCACCCGTCACGCTCGACGGCCTCACGTTCGAGGGTCCACGTCGGGTCATCGGGCGGCGCGATGGCCGCCACCACCCGATCGAAGACATCCAGCAGGTCGAACACCGACCACCGGTCGTCCTGATCGAGCCAGTCGTTGCCAAGGCGCAGCCCCTGGGCAGCCAGGCCCAGCACACGCGGCTGGATCGGCAGGGCCTCGCCTGCCGGGCCCTCCCACCGCCACGCACCCGGGATGGTGCCGTCAAGCACCGGAGCGAGCGGGTCGTCAACCGGCCGGAAGACGCGCCCGATCTCGGTCAACGCGGTGCCAGCGCGTCCCTGGCCGACGTTGCGACGCAACGCTCCCAGCAGGCCTTCGAGCAGGCTCGGCCGCATCGCTGAGGCGTCCTTCGCCAACGGGTTGGCCAGTCGAACCCGCCCGTCACTCGGCACGATGCCCGCGAAGGCGTCCTCGCCGACGAAGGGGCGCAGGACCGCCTCGGAGAACCCCGCGCCGACGGCCAGGTCCCGTACCTGACGCTCCGCGCGCTGGGCCGGGGTCAACCCTCCGGTGACGACCAACGCCGGCAACGTCGCCGGGATGTCGTCGTACCCGTGGATGCGGGCGACCTCCTCCGCGAGATCGGCCGGCCGTGACAGGTCGGATCGCCAGCTCGGCGGAGCTACGTCGAGGTGGCCCTCGTCGGTCGGGTTCACGTCACAACCGCTGCGACGGAGCAGCGAGGCCTGCGTGTCGGTATCGAGGTCGAGTCCCAACAGGGCAGCGACCCGGTCGGTGTCGACGGTGATGCGTTCCCGGCGCACCCAGGCGGGAGCTGGGCTCGTGGCCACCTCATCGCTGCCGCTGGCGGTGGCACCGGTGAGATCGGCGAGCAGGCCCGCGGCGCGAGCGACCGCATGAGCGGCACCCGCCGGGTCGACGGCACGCTCGAACCGCTTGCTGGCCTCACTCTCCAGGCCCAACCGACGCGAGGTGCGACGGATCGTCGCCGGTTCCCACACCGCCGCCTCGAGCAGGACACGCGTGGTGTCGGCCGCTACCTCGGTGTCGGCTCCTCCCATCACGCCGGCCAGGCTGATGGGACGCTCGGCATCGTCGATGACCAGGTCGCCGGCCTCGAGCGCTCGTTCCTGATCATCCAGGGTGATCAGCGACTCACCGTCCTGCGAGGCGCGCACGGTCAGCTCCGGGCCCCGGATCGAGGCGAGATCGAAGGCGTGGAGCGGTTGGCCGAGCTCGAGCATGACGTAGTTGGTGACATCGACGACCACGTCGATCGGACGCATCCCACACTGGGTGAGTCGCTGCGCGAGCCACGGAGGTGAGGGCTGCACGGTCACGCCCTCCAGCGCCCAGGTAGCGAAGCTCGCGCACCCGTCGGTCTCCAGGTGTACCGGGATGGTCGGACCGTCAACGGCACGGGGGACGTCGGGTGCTCGCCACGAGGTGTCCAGGATCGCCGCGAGGTCTCGAGCGACCCCGAGCACGCTGAGGTGGTCGCCACGGTCCGCCTGCACGGCGATCTCGATGACCGGCTCACCGACGGCCAGCAGGTCGGTCAGATCCACCCCAAGGGGCGTGTCCTGCGGCAGCACGAGGATGCCGGAGTGGTCGTCACCGATCTGCAGCTCACGGGCGGACGCGATCATCCCGTTGGACACCACGCCGCGGATCGGCCGTGCCTCCATGGTCATCCCGGGGATCGACGCACCCGGCGGTGCGTGGGCGACGATGTCGCCGACCTCGAAGTTGGCGGCACCGCAGACCAGTTCGATCTCACCATCGCCACCGTCGCCGGTCACGCGCACGACCCGGAGCCGATCCGCGTCGGGATGGGGTTCGTGGTGCAGGACGCGGGCGGTGCGGACGCCTTCGGTTCCCGCCCCCGGCGTGAGGACGTCCTCGACCTCCAGTCCGTTCAGGCTCATGACGTCGGTCAGCTCGTCGATCGGCAGGTCAACGTCGACCATCGAGGTCAACCACGACAACGGCAGCTTCACGATCGGATCCTTGGCGGCGGGGTGATCTGGGGCAACGGGGTGATGTGGGTCAGGCGAGGCGGCGGGCGGCGGGACGCCTCCGGTGTGCGCGGGTCACGGTTGGCTCAGGAGTAGCACGGGCAGCGTGGTGCGCCCAGCCCTAGAAGCGGGCCAGGAAGCGGGCATCAGCGTCGAAGAACTCGCGGATGTCCTTGACGCCGTGGCGCAGCATCGCGACCCGTTCGATGCCGATGCCGAAGGCGAACCCGGAGTACCGATCGGGATCGATACCGGACATCTCGAGCACGTTGGGATCGACCATCCCCGCGCCGAGGATCTCCAGCCAGCCGAAGTTGCCCCCGGGATCGTCGAAGGAGACATCCACCTCGGCCGACGGTTCGGTGAAGGGGAAGAACGACGGACGCAACCGGATCTCACGATCGGCCCCGAACATCGCCCGAGAGAACGCCAGCAGCGTCCCCCGCAGGTCCGCCATCGTGATCCCCTCGGCGACGACCAACCCCTCGACCTGACTGAACACCGGCGAGTGCGTCGCGTCGACCGAGTCCGCCCGGTAGGTGCGGCCGGGGCAGACCACCGCGATCGGTGGTTGCTGGGTCGCCATGACCCGCGCCTGGACCGGGGAGGTGTGGGTGCGGAGCACCACGTCGTCGAAGCCCTCGACGTAGATGGTGTCCATCTCCTGCCGAGCCGGGTGATCGGGTTCGATGTTGAGCAGGTCGAAGTTGTAGACCCCCGCCTCGGCCTCCGGGCCCTCGGCGACGGAGTAGCCCATGCTGATGAACACGTCGATCATCTCGTGTTCGACCTGGGTGAGCAGGTTGGGTCGGCCGGGCGGCAGACGCCGAGGTGGCAGCGTGAGGTCGAGGCGTTCCTCCTCGAGGCGCGCGCGGAGTTCCGCCCCGGCCAGCTGTTCTTCCCGGGCGGCGTACGCCACGTCGAACGCGGATCGGAAGGCGTTCAGCGCCTGCCCGAGCTCCTTGCGCTGATCCGGCGTGAGATCGCGCATCCGCTTCTGGACGTCCGCCAACCGCGATCGCTTGCCCGTGAAGCGCACGCGCACCTCGTTGAGCTGCGCCGCATCTGCGGCGTCCGCGATATCAGCGAGCGCATCGGCGCGCAACGTGTCGAGGGTCGCGATCTCATCGGTCGGTGGTTCGTCGTTCACGGGGTCCTCCGGCGGCCCGGGCCACGCACGGCGGCGCGCTCGGACAGGTTCGAGTTCCAGCGCGTCGCAGGGTAGACGTCCGGCTGGGAGAAGCTCACACGCCTGCCGATCTCACCCACAGCTCCATGAAGTGCCCCCGGTCCCCAGCGTCGGCCTGACACCGTTCGGGAGCACACACCAGGGGTCGCACCCGTGACGGGTGCGACCCCTGGCCTAGCTTGCTGTTGAACTCAGCTCACGCTGAACACCCCGACAGGACCGAACCGGGTGTGGGTATCGTTGTCGACGGTCACATCCGGGTAATCGGCGATGGTGACCGTCCCAAGGTGCCCGATGTACTCGGACAACGAGCCCTGGTAGGTGACACCGACGCGGGTGAAGTCCAGATCCGCGAACATCACGTAGCCATCCTGACCGCTGAGCAGGAAGTCGATGCTCGCCATGGTGAACTCCTCGTCACCGGCGACCAGCTCCCCGTCCTCGACCAACACGACGTCCGTGCCATCTGCACGGGTGACGATCGCATCGACGATCCGTTCACCTTCGGTCAACACGACGCCCGCATCGAGGTCCCGGGTCTGTGCCGGCTGATCGGTGTCGTAGGTGAAGCGAACCCCACCCCACTGACCGTGAGCACCGGAGGCACCGGGAAGCGAGCTGACGCTGCGTTCGAGGGCGGAGTGCAGGGTCGTGCCGTCCATCTCCATCACCGAGACGATGTTGACGAACGCCGCGACGTTGAAGGTGTCGAGCTCGGTCAGCTCACCCACCGGGATGACTCCGTCGTTCCGGATACCGCCCCCGTTCTGCAGGGCGACGTCGGCTTCGGGTACCCCGTACTCGTCGGCGCGCTCCCGTGCGGAGTAGATCATCGCATCGGCCAACAGACTGCCGAGGTTCGTCTCGCGAGACCGAACCCCTCTGGTGTCCTCACCACGCCGACCATCGAGCGGAACCTCGGTCGTTCCGATAACGGCCTCGGCGAGCTCGGCTACGAACGCCGCGACCGGTGCCTCGACCGTCTCGGCGATGAACGGATCACGTGGTCCGTCGAGCGGAACCGGGATGAGGCCCGAACCCGCACCGATGTAGACCAGGTCGCCGTCGACGTCCAGGTGCAACACGAGGCGGCCGACGTCGGTGTAGTTGCCTGGCACCGTGACGACGGGGACGGTCTGTCCGTCGGCGTCCGAGACACGCACCGGGTAGTCGTCACCTAGCGCTTCACCGCCTCCACCGCCGACGATCGCGTCGACGTTGGAGAGGGCAGGGGCGAGGGCGATCTCGGTATCGAGGTTCTGCAGGTGGCTGGACAGGATGATGATCCCGACACCCTCGGCGGTGAGCCGATCCACCTCGTCCTGCACCGCCTCCAGTACGGGGCCTGTCGATGCGTTGCGTGGGCTGGAGATGGACTCGAGCCCTTCGTAGGTGGCACCGACGATGCCGATGTCATGGTCCCCCTTGGTGACTACCGTGCTCGCTGCCAGGCGTCCGTCAGCCTCGAGCTGAGCGAGCCCTGGCTCTTCGGAGACGTCGAGGTTCGCCGAGATGAAGGGGATGTCCCCCGACGCCTCGATGAAGTCGACCAGCACGTCAGGACCGAAGTCGAACTCGTGGTTGCCGATCGTCATGGCATCGAAGCCGGTGTGCGTGTAGACGTACGCGTCGTAGAACTCCTCTGGGTCCTCCA
>SKNK01000287.1 GCA_007120565.1 Nitriliruptoraceae bacterium
ACCGCGGGGTTCACCTGCGTCGTCGTGCAGTTGGTCTCGTCCTGCTCGCACGGGCCGAACTCCTTCGGGCCGACGGCCATCGCGCGGATGGCACCGGTGTCGGGCTCGACGGTCATAACCGTGGCGAGCGGGTCGCCCTCCGGGTCGGTGAGGACCTCCGCGATGGCGTCCTCGGCAGCGGCCTGCAGGTCCGGATCCAGGGTCGTGTGAACCGTGAGACCACCGGTGAACACCGCCTGCTGACGTTCATCACGGCTATCTCCGAGCGCCTCATCCTCGAAGAGCAGACGCTTGATGTACTCGACGAAGAAGGGGTTGTCCGGTGGTGGAAGCGGCGTGAGCTCCAGTTCGACACCGGCTTGCTGCGCGGTGCTCAGCTCCTCAGCGGTGATCAACTCCTCGTCGGCCATGCGGTGCAGCACCACGTCCCGCCGGGCGATCGCCGCCTCCTCGTTCTCCGCAGGGTTGGTGCGCTCCGGCTGGCTGATCAGCCCGGCGAGGAGCGCTGCCTCATCCACGGTCAACTCATCGAGCGACTTCGAGTAGTAGTACTCGGCAGCGGTCGCGATCCCGTAGACGCCCTCGCCGAAGTAGGCGACGTTGAGGTAGCCCTCGAGGATCTCATCCTTGTCCATGCGCCCTTCGAGCTCGATCGCGTACCGCATCTCCGTGGTCTTGCGGTCGAGGGTTCGGTCGGCGGTCAGCACCGTGTTCTTGATGTACTGCTGGGTGATGGTCGAGCCGCCCTGCACGATCCCTCCGGCACGCAGGTTCGCGAAGGTGGCCCGCACGAGCGCACGGTGGTCGATCCCGGCGTGGTCGTAGAAGTCGACATCCTCGATCGCCAGCACGGCGTCGATCACGTGGTCCGGCACCTCGTCGAGGCTGACCGTGACGCGGTTCTCCTCTCCGCTCAGCGTCGCGAGCTCCGTCCCATCCTCGGCCAGCACGACGGACCGCTCGGCTGGACCGTCGAGGTCGTCGGGCAGGGCGGGACCGTCACCAACGACGTTCAGGACCGGCTTGAGCACCGAGGCGGCAGCACCGTGAGGTAGCGCGAGGAAGAGGACGAAGAGCAGTCCCAGCCCCGCGAGCACCGCACCCGCCCACAGGCCGATGCGGATGAGTCGCTGCCTACGGGTGCGGGCGGCAGGCTGGCCGCGACCTTCGGCGGCGGTCTTGGCGCCGTCAGGGGCCTCCTCAGCGGTCACGGACCCTCCCGGCGGGACGTGGATCAGACCTCGTCACGGTACGGATGACGGGTCGCGCACACGGGCGCCTACCCCGGTCGGCCGTCCGGGGGTGGGGATCGAGACAGATGCGGGTCGCGGTCTGTGCCGCGGGCAGGTCGGCCGTTGGACGCGCGGCGAAGACGCCACAGCGTCCTCTGCCCGCACGTTGCAACAAATTGCGGAAAGTTTCCTAGACATTGCAAGTCCTCCCAGCTAGACCTCCGGAAGACCCCCCGGCAAGGAGATCCTCGTGGACCGCCGTGTGTTGGCCAGCCTGCTCGCTGGCGTGCTGGTGCTCAGCGTGCTGCCCCTCGCAGCCGTCGCGCAGCCCGACGATCCCGGCACGTCGACCAACGACCCGGCCGGCGCCCCTGAGTGGGCCCGTGAAGCCTCCATCTACCACGTCTTCGTCGACCGCTTCGCTGACGGCGACCCCGACAACAACGTCGATGTCGACACCGACCTGAGCTTCAGCGAGGCCCTGCGCGACTGGATGGGTGGCGACCTGGCCGGGGTCCACCAGCGACTCGATCACATCGAGGACCTGGGTTTCGACACGATCTGGCTCGGCCCCGTCTACGACAACAAGTACTCCCACGGGTACCACCCGAAGGACTTCCTCGACGTCGACGAGAACTTCGGCGACCTCGCCGAACTGCAGGCGCTGATCGACGCGGTGCATGCCCGCGACATGCGGATCGTCTACGACTTCGTCCCGAACCACACCAGCGATGAGCACCCGTGGTTCCAGGAGGCCCTCGAGGACTGCCAGAACAGCGATTACTACGACTACTACCGCTTCAACGAGGACTGCACCGAGTACGTGTCGTTCTTCGGTATCGACGAGCTGCCCGAGCTCGACCTGCTCTCCGCCGACACTCCGGCGGCGCAGTACCTGCTGGACGAGGTGGTGCCGTTCTACCTCGACGACCTGGGCTTCGACGGCTTCCGCATCGACCACGCAAAGGGCCCCGGTGCCGAACAGATCGACGGGTCGGACAACCAGGAGTTCCTGGCCGCGTTGCGCGACACCGTCGCCGAGATGGACGGGGACAAGTACCTGTTCGGTGAGGTGTGGTCGCCGCGGGACGAGATCGCTGGCTACCAGGACGTGCTCGACGGCGCGCTGAACTTCCCCCTCCACGACGCGCTCACCACCTCGCTTGCCGGCAACGCGTCGCTGGCCGGGCTCGACAGCGCGGTGCGTGCCGACCTGGAGGCCTACGACGACGGCTTCGTCGCTACGAGCTTCCTCGACAACCACGACGTGCAGCGGTTCGTGTTCCGCGCCGGCAACGACGACCAGGCTCGCCAGCGGCTCCAGCTGGCCTTCACCGCCCAGTTCGCGCTGCCCGGCTCCCCGGTGGTCTACAACGGCACCGACGTCGGGATGGGCCAGACCGCCAACACCGAGATCGACGGCGGTTGGGTCGACCGCTGGTACCGCGAACCGATGCCGTTGCCCGAGGCCCAGTGGGCACACCAGGACAGCGACGGGTTCGTCCTCCAGGAGTTCCACCAGGACGTCGCCGACACGGTCGCCGCACTCAACGCCCTGCGCAGCGACCAGCCGGCGCTGATCCACGGCGACTACCAGACCGTCCACGCCTCAGGGGATCTGCTGCTGTTCGAGCGGCTCCACGGTGACGACCGACTCCTGACCGTCATCAACCGGGGCGGCGACCGGAGCCTCGCGCTCGACGAGCTGTACGGCGCGGCGATCCCCGACGGGGTCACCCTGACCGCCCTGCTGGGCGACGGGACCGCTACGGGTTCTGACGGCTACCTCGACGTCGAGGTAGCCGGGCTCACCGGCGAGGTGTTCACCGTCGAGGGTGACCTGCCGCCCGCGCCCGGTCCCGACGACGGGCCGCCGGCAGACGTTCCCGACATGGTCGTGCTCCCGGGCGACTTCCAGTCCGAACTCGGTTGCACCGGCGACTGGCAGCCCGACTGCGAACACACCGCGCTGGAGTACGACGAGGTCAGCGACGTGTGGCGTGGCACGTTCACGATCCCCGCGGGCGAGTGGCTGTACAAGGTCGCGCTGAACGGCTCGTGGGAGGTCAACTACGGGCAGAACGCCGTGCTCGACGGCGCCAACATCCCGCTGGATCTGGACGACGACACGGAGATCGACTTCCTGTTCAGCCACCGGACGGGGTGGGTGGCCAACTCCCACGAGCACGTGTTCGCGAACGTCCCGGGCAGCTTCCAGTCCCAGGTCGGGTGCCCGGACGACTGGCAGCCCGAGTGCTTCCGCACGTGGCTGCAGGACCTCGACGGTAACGGGACCTACACCTACACCTCGCCGGGGCTCGCCGCTGGGGACTACGAGTTCAAGGTCGCGCTCGACGGCAGCTGGGACGTCAACTACGGCGTCGACGGCGAGTTCAACGGCCCCAACCTGGAGGTGAGCCTCGACGAGGGCGAACGGATCCGGGTGCACTTCACCCCGCCGGTGGACGACCAATCAGCGGGGATCGGCGTCGAGGTACTCGAGCCCGAGGACGGCACGCCACCCCCGCCGCCAGCCGCTGACCGGGACTACGCGGTCGTGCACTACCAGCGTGATGCCAGCGACGAGGACGAGTGGGGTCTGCACCTGTGGGGTGACCTCGACCAGACCGAAGGCACCGAGTGGGGAACGCCGCTGCCGTTCCGTGGCGAGACCGACTTCGGCCGCTTCGCCTGGATCAAGCTCGACCCCGGAGCCTCGGACGTCGGGTTCATCGTCTACGACGGCGAACACACCGACGTCGATGGCGACCGGTCCTTCAACCCGAACTCCACCCCGGAGATCTGGCTCAACGAGGGCGACGAGACCGTCTACACCTCCCGTGCCGCCGCCCAGGGCTACGTCGAGATCCGCTACCACCGCGACGACGGCGACTACGGCTCATGGGACGACGAGGATGCGTCCTTCACCGAGTTCTGGGGGCTGCACCTGTGGGGCGACGGCCTCGCCGAGGATGTGGCGACCGACTGGGACGACCCTCGCCGTCCTGACGAGTTGGATGACTTCGGTGCCGTCTGGCGCGTGTCCATCGATGACGTCGACGAGGAGGTCGGGTTCATCGTCCACCGAGGAGACGACAAGCACGTCGAGGACGATCAGTACCTGGCCCCCACCGAGGTACCTGCCGCCTGGCTCAACGACGGCGACCCGACGATCCACCCGACCCGGGCCGCAGCGGACAACCTCGCCGTCCTGCACTACCACCGCCCTGACGGCGACTACGGCGCATGGGACGATGAGGACGCGTCCTTCACCGAGTTCTGGGGACTGCACACCTGGGGTGGGGCGGAGGACCCGGGCTGGACGACACCCCGACGCCCGGAGCGTGAGGACGGCTTCGGGCTGGTGTTCGAGGTGCCCCTCGTCGAGGATGCGACCGAACTCGACTACATCCTGCATCGTGGCGACGAGAAGGACCTGCCAGACGACCAAACGCTCGACCTGGTGAACGTCGGCCACGAGGTCTGGATCCTGTCGGGCGTCGAGGAGTACCTGCTGCCGATCCTGCCGTTCGACACCGCGGCGGACGCCGACCTCGGCCGTCACCGCGCCCACTTCGTGTCCAGCGACCACATCGCCTGGCCCTTCGACACGCCTGCCGACGCGACCTACGAGCTGCACCATGCCGCCGAGGGCGGGCTGGAGGTGGCCGACGGGCAGATCGTCGGAGGCGAGTCGATCGAGCTCGGCTACGAGCCGGACGGGTTGCCGTCGTCGATCGCCAGCACGGACGGCTTCTTCCACCTCGCGGACCGTGACGCGCTGACCGTCCCGACCGATCAGATCGACCTGGAGGGGTGGTTGACCGGGCAGCTGGCCGTGTCCGCGAACAGCGCCGATGGCCAGCTG
>SKNK01000400.1 GCA_007120565.1 Nitriliruptoraceae bacterium
GGCGATACCTGCTCCTCAAAGGCCAGCGAGTCCCGGAACCTGACCAGTTGTCACTCGCCCTTCGAACTCACCGCGGAAGGGGTGTCGATTTACCCCACACGTAGGTCTTGCCAGCCTGGTGCCTGGCCACGAGGCGGAAGAGCGTGGAACGAGTGCGTACGTCGCGGCGAAGAACCGTCCAGCGAGGCGGGTCGTCCAACTTCAGCAGCTCCTGCAACGACGTCCCCGCCACCTCCAGCAGCGACGTGTCGGGCCGTTCGGGTCGATCGGTGTCAGCCACTTTCGACAACGATGATCGTCTCCAGACCGGATGCTGTGCGAGGGCGAATCTAAGACTCGGCCACTCAAGGAGCGGAATCGCTGGCGAGTGCTGAGTATCATAATGACGCGTCGGCGTTGGCGCTGCGGCACTGGCACCGACGGTCGCCAATCTGACAGTCAACTGAATGGTGCTCAGCCCCGACCGCTAGGGATATGTCTGGGATCGCGCATGTGCTTCACGTACCAGTTCGAGTTTCTCGCCGAGACTGAGCACGGGGGACCGAGCGTCATGGAAGCGTCTTGCATCGATATCGACGCGGGCATCCCCTCAGCCCCGGCCGCGAGGACGGGCGTCGGAGGGCTCAGGCCTCGAGGTCAACGTCGACGCACACCGTGAGCATCAGCACGGTCCTAGTTGATGCGCGCGAGGGGTCCCGCACACCTCCCGCGGCGTCGCTGGGTGCTTCCGACGACGTCACCGTGGTGAGTGCCCATGATGCCGCCTCGGCGCTGCTTCAGGCCGAACGTGTCGCGGCGCAGGTCGTGGTCATCGTGGCTCCTTTCGCCGGATCGCTGACGACGGTCTGCACATCCCTCCACGCCCTTGATTCGCAACCGAAGATCCTCCTCTTGGACGGCGATGCAGACGAGGAGATGCTGCTGCAGTCCATCGAGGCGGGTGTGGATGGCTATGCGTCCGCCGAGGACGACCTCACCGATGCGGTTCGTCGTATCGCTCGGGGGGAGGCGGTGATCCCACCGTCGATGCTCGGGTCGTTGTTGCGGCGCCTCATCCAGCGGCGGCGCGACGAAGCCAGCGCCGCTGACCGTCTGGTCGGCCTGACGCCACGCGAACGCGAGGTCCTGTCGCTGCTGGTCCGCGGGCTGGACCACCGTGGCATCGCCACCACGCTGTTCATCTCACCCGAGACAGCCAGGACGCACGTGCAGCGGATCCTGCGCAAACTGGACGTCCACTCGCGTGCTGAAGCGGTAGCGCTCGTGTCACAGACGGGGCTCGCGGATCGTCTCGAGCGCATGGTCGATGGGAGAGCATCATGACCGGTGATCCGCAGCGCCTCCCCGTACGCCGAGCCCCGGTGCAGTTCCGTGACGACGGGGACCAGGCGTTGCTCATCGCTCCGGGAAATACGACCGGGTACGCACTCAACCCCACGGCACGTGCCATCTGGGAACTCTGCGATGGCGCGACGACGGTCGAGGAGATGGCCGACGCTATCTGCCATGTGTTCAACGTCACCAGGCCAACCGCTCTCACCGACGTGATCGAGGTCCTCAATCAGTTGACCGCCGCCGAGTTCGTCGACTGGTCGCCGGCGCGGACGTAGCCGACGCCGTTCCGGGATACCGGAGCAGGACAACCGTCGGGCCCCGCCTCAAGAAGCACGGGCGCTCGGACCCTCGCCCGCTCCCCGGGCGATCCCGGCGGACGTGTTCAGGATGAGCGCTATCCTCCGGCCATGCGAATCCTCGTCGATCAGCCGTCTCAACCTCGACAGGCTGTCTGAACGTGGCGTCCGACAAGGCTGCCGAGCAGGAGGACCAGGGCAGCCGAACTCCCACGACCTTCCACGACATCGTGCGCCCTCCAGGTGGACGTCGCAACATGCGACGTCTCCCCGGGCTCATCCGGCAGGCGTTCGCCCTGGTATGGGAGGCTGCGTCTCGTGAGTTGCTCCTCGCTGGTGGCCTTCAGGTCGCGGCGGGTTTGAGCCTGGCGGCGCAACTCCTGGTGATGCGGCGGGTGCTCGATCAGGCCATCGTGGATGACGGGGTGCCTGACCTGGCTGGCCTGGCCCCCGAGCTCTTGCTGTTCGGCGTCCTCCTCGTGGTGGTGGCAGCAGCCGGTGTCGCCCAGCGCGAGCAGCAGCGCACGCTCGGCGAGTACGTGCAGAAGTACACCACGGGACGCGTCCTGGGTGTCTCTACCAAGGTCGACCTGATCGAGTACGACCGGCCCACGTTCCACGATCGGCTGCAACGCGCTCGTGTCAACGCCAGCGTCCGCCCCCTCCAGATCGCCAACGGCGTCATCGGACTGATCGGCGGTGGCGCCAGCGTTCTGGCCGTAGGGGCGGCGCTGCTGTTCATCGAGCCCGCCATCCTGCTCCTGATCGTCGTGGGCGGCATCCCCTCGGTGTTCCTGAACCGTCTCTCGTCACGCGTCCTGCACGCGTTCGCGGTCCGTCAGACGCCTGGAGACCGTCGACGCGGCTACCTGTATCAGATACTGACACGCAAGGAGGAGGCCCAGGAGGTCCGAGCGTTCGACAGCAGCGAGGCCCTGCGCCAGGAACACGACCGCATCTTCGATGAGCGGATCGTTGACCTGAAGACCACCGTCCGCCGGCGGACGCTGTATGGGATCTTGGCCGGTGTCATGGCTGCGGTCGTGACGGTGGGAAGCATCGTGCTGCTGCTGGCCTTCGTCCGGATGGGTCGGATCTCGATCAGCGATGCTGCGGTGGCGCTCGCTGCGGTCGTTCTCCTCGCCGGACGGATACGAGGACTGGTCGCCAGTACGGGCAATCTCTACGAGGGGGCGCTGTTCCTGGAGGACTTCACCGACTTCGTCGCTGCCGAACAGCATGTCTCGTCGAGAGCTGCAACGTCGGGATCTATCTCTCCCAAGCCCCTGCCCGCGTTCAAGCGGATCGAGTTCGAGGGCGTCGGATTCACCTATCCGAGCCGGACCGAACCGAGTCTGCAGGACCTCACGTTGTCCATCGAGCATGGCGAGGTCATCGCGTTGGTCGGAGAGAACGGGTCGGGGAAGACGACCCTGATCAAGCTGCTCGCCGGCCTCTACCGACCGACGGAAGGATCGATCCGTTGGGACGGCTCAGACGTCGCAGAGTTCGAGCTCGCCGACCTGCGGGAGCATGTCGCGGTCATCTTCCAGGATTACGCCCGGTACTTCCTCACCGCCCACGAGAACATCGCGATCAGTCGCATCAGCCAGGTGGGTGACCGCAGCCGGGTGCTCATGGCTGCGGAACGTGCCGGTGCTCACCAGTTCCTCTCATCGCTACCCGCCGGGTACGACTCGCTGCTCGGTCCTTCCTTCGAAGGTGGCAGTGACCTGTCGATCGGCCAGTGGCAGCGGGTCGCCCTGGCCCGCGCCTACTTCCGTGACTCACCGATGCTGATCCTCGACGAACCCACGGCTTCGCTCGACCCCCGGGGTGAGTACGAGATCTTCCAACAGGTTCGACGCCTCGCGGAAGGGCACACGGTCGTGCTGGTGTCCCACCGATTCTCGAGCGTGCGTGCCGCCGATCGCATCCTGGTGCTGGAAGAGGGGCGGATCACCGAGGAGGGTGATCACGATGCCCTCCTCGCTCGCGGAGGTCGGTACGCGGAACTGTTCGGCATGCAGGCCGAGGGCTACCGTGGCGCGCCGAACTGACCGCGGTCGGCCGCGCAGACGGTCGGACCTCGAGTTGCCCTCCGTGCTGGTCGATCTGGCTGCTGACCGCGAGCCTGCGAGCGACGAGTTCGACAGCCAGCAGTGGGCGAGAGCGATCGACCATCGCATGGGGGGCCTGTTGTGGTCCTGGGGCCGTGACCATCTGCGCGATCATGACCTCAAGACCCGGTTGCTGATGCATGACCTCGGGGTGGGCGCCCACCTGGATGTTGTCTGGAAGGTTCTCGGATACGCCGTCTCGCAGTTGCACGGTCGTGGTATCGACGTGGCGACCGTGAAGGGCGTCACCGCCGGAGCGAGGTGGTACCGACGAACCGGCGAGCGTCCCTGCTCGGATGTCGACCTCCTGCTGGCTCCCCACCACCTCGATCGAGCGGCCGAGGCGGTGGCCGCACTACAACCGGACCATCCCTGGATCCCTCACCTCGATGCTCTGGTCGCCTCGCGTCGGGTCCAGGCGGTGACGCTCCGCGTGGACGACATGGACGTCGATCTGCACTTCGACCTCTTGAAACTCGGGATCCCGACCCGGGGGGCGAGCCGGATCTGGGATCGAACCCTGGTCCATGAGCTGCCAGGGGGCGCCGCGGTCCGGGTGCTCGATGACACGGCGGCCCTGTTGCACTTCCTGGTCCACCTCAACAAGGACCGGTTCCAACGACTCCTCGGCTATGCCGATGTCCAGCGCGTCATCGCCGGGGGGCAGGTCGACTGGGACCTGCTGCAACAGGATGCGCGACGTGAAGGCATCGAGGTCGCGGTGTTGCGAACCTTGGAAGCGGTGTTGGACGAGATGTCCCTCCCATGGCCCGCGGAGGTGCCGCGTCCGCGAGGGCCCCGGTCCCTGGCGTGGAGCCTGCTGTGGCGACCCAGCATCCGGCTACGAGGCAGCGAAGGACGGCTGCGTTTCCGCATGCGCCAGAACTGGATCGCGATCCTGGCTCGCGGCCGCGGCCGCGAGGCGCTGTGGTGGTGGATACGCGAGTTCTGGCCACCCGAAGCAGCCGTCGACGTCCGGTACGAGGGCTTGCGCGGCCCCTACCTCTGGAAGCTGTTTCGCGGCAGGGTCCAGGCTGCTTCGGCCCACCGACGCAACCTCGCAGCGCTTCGCCGACAGAAGGCGGCGACCAAGACCTCCGACAAGGCTGCATCGCACTGACGCGTCGCAGCATCCGCCGGGTCAACGCGAGCTGGTGTCGAGCAACCCGTGCGCCTGGAGGTCAGCGAGGAACGCATCGACGTCGACCGCTGCCTGTCGCGCATCGACGTCGTAGTGCTCGATGAGCGCAGCTTCGAGGTCGGGGCGGGCGCAACCGTCGACGAGTCGCCGCCACAACAACGTGGCTGAACCGTTGAGTTGGAAGTACGCCGA
>SKNK01000428.1 GCA_007120565.1 Nitriliruptoraceae bacterium
GACTGCCGGAGCGTGTCCGCCAGGTGGTCGAGGCCGCGTCGATCGTTCCGAGCCGCGTTGACACGTGGCTGCTCAATGCGCTTGCCGGGGTCTCCGAGACCGAGGTCGATGACGCGGTCACCGCCGGGTTGCTCCGGGACGACGGTCCCGGGACGGTGACGTTCAGCCACGAGCTGGCCCGCTTGGCGGTGGAGGCCGACCTGCTGCCCGCCAGGCGTGGAGCGCTGCACGCGGCCGCCGTCGAGCGGCTGATCGAGCGGCATGGCGACGCCGTCGATGCCGCTCGTGTGGCCCACCACGCCGAACTCGCCGGCGACGCGACCACCGCCAGGATCTACGCGGTCCGTGCGGCCCGCCGAGCGGTCGAGCTCGGTGCCCGCCGCGAGTCGGCGGAGCAGTGGAGTCGGGCGCTGCGCCATGCCGACGGTCTCGGCACCGAGGAGTTGGTCGAACTGTGGGAGGGGTACGCCCGAGCGATCGGACAGGTCGATGAGCCGCACAAGATGCGGGAGGCCACCGAGCAGCTCGTCTCGCTCCGGTCCCAGCTCGACGAGCCGATCAAGCTCGGCGACGCGATGTTCGGCCACTCGATCGCGCACTGGCACGCAGGGGACCCGGACGGTGCGCTGCACTGGGCGCAGCGTTCAGCCGAGGTGCTGGAGTCGGTCGAACCGAGCCAGGCGCTGGCGGATGCCTGGGCTCACGTCGCCAGCGTGCTCACGATGATGCGGCGCCTCGACGAGGTCGACCGCTGGCTCGGACGGGCGATCGACCTCGCCGAGGAGCTCGATGCGGACCGCGCCATGGCTCGCAGCCTCAACGCGCTCGGGACCGCCAAGCTGTTACGCGGCGAGGTCGACGGGACCCGCGACCTCGAACGCAGCGTGGAGATCGCCCTATCGATCGGGTTGGACGATCACGCCTGTCTGGGGTGGATGAACCTCGGTTCAGCTGCGGCGGAGTCCCGGTTGTACGACCTCGCCGAACCTGCGCTCCGGGAGGGGTACGAGCTCGCCGAGAAGGGCGATATCCCCGGGTACGTCCACTACCTCGCCGCCTGGATCGCTCGGGTGCGCTTCGAGGTTGGCGATTGGGACGAGGCAGAGCGCCAGTTGGCTCAGGTGCCGCTCGAACAGCCGGGTGACGACGTCCAGTACCGGTTGGTGGCCGTTGGGGTGCTGGGTCGCCTCCACGCCCGACGAGGTGATCGCGACCCCGCCCCCTTCCTCGAGGACGGCTGGGCGCGGGTCGAGAGCTCTCAGGACCTCCCTCGTCGTTGGCACCTCGCTGCGGGGCGCGCCGAGGCCGCCTGGCTCGTGGGCACACCGGACCGGATCCCCGAGCTGCTGGCCGACACCTTCGAGGTCGCATGTGAACGTCGCCTGCCCTGGGCGATGGGGGAGCTCGGGTACTGGCTGTGGCGAGCTGGTGAACTCGATCACCTGCCCGAGGGTGCAGCGCGGCCGTACTCCCTGCAGGTCGCTGGACGGTGGCGAGAGGCCGCCGCCGCGTGGGAGACGATCGGCTGCCGCTACGAGGCCGCCGAGGCGCTCTCCGACAGCAGCGATCCAGAGGACCTGCGTCGTGCGCTCGAGACGCTCGATCGGTTCGGAGCTCAGCCCTTGGCAGCTCGCGTGCGGCGGCGTCTCCGCCAGATGGGGGTACGGGATGTCCCCAAGGGGCCGTGGCGGGCGACCGTGGAGAACCCGGCGGGGCTGACGCCGAGACAGGCCGAGGTCCTCGAACTCCTCGACATCGGGCTCACGGACGCGCAGATCGCGGAACGACTGTTCATCTCTCCCAAGACCGCCGGTCACCACGTCTCGGCGATCCTCAGCAAGCTCGAGGTCTCGTCTCGCGCCGAGGCTGCGCACATAGCTCGGCAGCTCGGCCTGGTGTAGGGCGACTTCCTACCTCGGGGCGCAAACCTAGGGAGTCCTCCCCATTCGCCCTTCCGGCGCCATCCGTAGCGTCCCTAACGGTCGCGCGGGGCGATCAGGAAGGGGTTCACGTCGTGCCGTTGTTCATGGACATCCACGACTTCGGCAGCGAGATCTCGGTTGCCGACGTCGCCCAGGCACACCGCTGGGACCGTGAGGTCGAGCGGCGTCACCTGGTGCGATTCCGGGGCTGCTGGGTCGATCAGCGCGCCGGCCGGGTCTTCTGCCTGGTCGAGGCTCCTGATGCCGCCGCCGCGGCGGCCGTGCATCGAGACAGCCACGGGCTGGTGGCTCACGAGGTCCACGAGGTGCAGGAGACGTGCCCGAGCCAGGGGCAACAGGAAGGCGGCGTGGTGCCGGAGGGGTGCGATGAGCCGGCGAACCACGTGCGCGGCTGAACCGGCGTTCGGACGCGGCTCGACAGGCCAGGTCAGAGGAGGACGAGATGCTGGGTACGAGACCTCGCGTCGCCCGCATGGTCGAGCGGGACGACCAGTTGCGTGCGTTGCGGAAGGCGCTGTCCTGGAGCGGATCGCACTCCCTCCTGGTGCGCGGGCCGGTTGGCTCCGGACGGACGCGCCTGGTGGAGGAGGCCCTTGATGGCCACGTGGAGGTGCAGCGCCTGCAGGGACGCGAACCCGTCGGGGGCGACGGATCGCGATCCCTGGGGCCCGACCTGAACAGCCGCATCGTGGTGATCGACGATGCCGACCACCTCAACGTCGAGGAGGCCGGCTGTCTGGCCGAGCGTTTGGCCGCTTGCAGCGGCATCACGGTGCTGGTCGCCACCGCAGGACGGCCTCTGCCGTCGCCACTGGGTGAGGTCATCGGCAGCCCGGAGATCGTCGATGTCCCGCTGCTGTCGCGCGACGGGGCCGAACGGATGCTCGAGGGGATGCTCGACCGGCCGCTGGACCGCGGCGCCCGCAGCCGACTCGCAACGCTTGCAGGCGGCAACCCGCGGTTCCTGCGGGTGCTCCTCGAAGGGGCATCGGTCAGGGGAGAGCTCGATGACGGTGCCGACGGCGTGTTCCGCCTGGCCGCGGGATACGACCCGGTCGCCGATGGCCGAGCGGCGGTCAACGACAGCCTGTCGAACCTCAGTGAGCCGGCGGTCGGCGCCCTTGGTCGGCTCGCGCTCGCCCGATCGGTTCCTCTCGGTCTGCTGGGGCGCGTGGTGTCGCCGGCGCGGTTCGCGGAGCTGGAGGCGGCGGGGGTCGCGTGCCTCGATGGAGGGGACGAAGCGGTCGTGGTTCCGCTCGTGCGTCGCGTGGTCGAGGCCGGGCTCTCCTCGCAGGACCGGGCCCGGTACGCCTCGGAGTTGATCGAGTCGATCGGTGGCCGCCATCCGGATACCCCGCTCGTCCCCGCCACGTGGCACCTCGCGATCGAGGGCGACGCCGAGGTACTGCTTGCCGGGGCCGTGGCCGCGAAGGGGCGGGGTGACCACGCGCTGGCGGAACGTTTGGCGCGTGCGGCCCATCCTTCGGCGTCGTGCCGGACCGAAGCGGAGTTGCTCCTTGCGGAGCTGGAGGCCTGCGGACCGGGACGGACGTCGCTGGGTCTCGCCAGGTTCAGCGCGCTTGCGGCCTCGCCCGGCCTCTCCTCGGAACAGGTAGCCAGGGCCGCGGTGGGGCGGGCCGCAGGGCTGCTGATCGGCCGCGGTGATCCGGTGGCTGCTCGGCGTACCGCTGAAGCCGGGCAACTCGCGTCCACGAGCGGTGCCATCGCCGCAGAGGCTGGGGCCCTCGCTGCGCTGTCCAGTCTCCTCCTCGGCGATGTCGACGAGGCGCTCGCGACCCTCGCATCGCTGGAGACGACCGACGGTCCGCGTACCGGGGTTGTGGTCGGATCGGTTGACGCCCTGGCGAGGACGGTCGCCGGGGATCTCCAGCAGGCTCGCCGGCAGGTGGACGAGACCGCGACGC
The DNA here is from genome assembly GCA_007120565.1 of Nitriliruptoraceae bacterium. Taxonomy (GTDB): domain Bacteria; phylum Actinomycetota; class Nitriliruptoria; order Nitriliruptorales; family Nitriliruptoraceae; genus CSSed11-175R1. The sequence continues at coordinate 3,869 of SKNK01000428.1, forward strand.
TTCGTCGGGCGGTCGACGGCCACGAGCTCCCACTCTGGGCGCTGCCCCTTGGAGATCTCGCGGCGACGCTCGTCGCGGCCTACGGGGGCGAACTCGACGTCGCACGTCGCCGCGCGGCCCGTTCCCTGAACGGTGCCCTACGCGCCGAACGTGCCCCTATGGTCGGGCTCTGGCACGTGGTTGCTGGGCACCTCGAGCTCCTGGTCGGTGATCTCGACGCTGCGGATCGAGCCTGCCGCGACGCCCAGTCGGCGGTCGAGGGTGACGACCCCTTCGGGGTCCGTGCGATCGCGATCTGCCAGCGGGCGTTGATCGCCGCGCAGGGGGGCGCCGTTCACCTCGCCGACGAGCTGCTCCGTGATCTCGATGCCTACGGTGTCGGGGCACACCTGTGGGTGGACCTGCACCGCGCTCGCGCGGAAGCGTGGTGTGAGTTCCAGACCGGTGTCCCACGCAACGCGGCCAAGCTGGCGGTCGAAGCCGGGGAGCTCGCTCTGGCCTTCGGCGCCCCGGTCTGGGCAGCACTGGGGTTCCACGATGCGGTGCGGTTCGGTCACCCGGATGTGGCCCGTGCCGGGGCGGTCCTGGCGGCGCGGCGGTGCGAAGACGGTCTGCCCGGGTTGCTCGCTCGTCAGATCCACGCCGACGCCGTGATCGATCCGGACCGAACGGCAGGCGATCAGCTGTTCGCCGCCGGGCTACGACTGTGTGCGGCGGAGGCCTGGTTGGCTGCCGCGGTCGCGGTCCAGGACGTGGATGGTTCGGCTGCGGACCGGTTGCGACGACGAGCGGGGACCGTGCTCGACCCGACCGCGTTGGTGCCGCCGACGGCGGCGGACGCGATCGTCGAGGTGCCGACCGCCCGCGAGCGCGAGGTGGTCGCCCTCGTCGCCACGGGGATCACCAGCGCCCGTGCTGCGGAGCACCTCGGTGTCTCGGTCCGTACCGTTGACAACCATGTCACTCGGGCGTTGCGCAAGCTCGGCGCCGATGATCGCCACGACCTCGCGTGGTTGCTTCGACTGCCCGCGGATCCGGTGCCTCCGGTGTCTCCGGCTCGCCCAGCCGGCGCCATGCTTCCGTCGTCATGGCGCGAGCGGGGGCGCCACCGGCCGGCGATCAGGCCAGCCATTGCCCGGCGACGAACACCCCCTCCGGATCGAGCGCACGTTTGATCGCCCGCTGGACGGCGAGGTTCGCCGAACCGACCTC
>SKNK01000405.1 GCA_007120565.1 Nitriliruptoraceae bacterium
CGACCGTGTTCTCCTCGACCGACGAGGACCGCGGACGCCTCCGCCGGTACGCCGCCGGCGCCGCGAGGGTCCTCGCTGGTGTCCTCGGCGACAGCCACAACCATGTGGAGACCGCGGTGCTGCTCGCGAGCATCGCCGATGCTCCTGAGCAACTCCGGCAGATGGGCGAGCACGCCAGCTGCGACGTGGCCGGCGCGGAACTGATGGATCTGCTCCGCATCCCGCCCACCATCGGCCGCCACACTCCCCCGGGCGCGATCGCCCGAACCGCGTGGGCCCTTGCCTCGGGGCACCTCGCCGGGCACCAGACCTACGACCCGGTGCTGTTGGCCGCCCATCCGGATCCCAAGGTCGACGCTGAGCTGCGTCAGAAGGTCGACAACTGGTGGGCGGACCCCACATCGGTAACGCGACACCGTTCCGACCTGCGCGCTCTCGAGACGCGAGGTCGCGGCCGCGACGACGCCGCGAACCGCCTGCGCGCACTCATCGGTCTCGCCCAGGCGATCGGTTCGACCGGCAGCCTGCTCGACGTGCTCGAGTTGACCGCAGAGGAGGCCCGGCGGGCGCTGGGCTGTGCGTCGCTCTCGGTCTCGCGCTGGGAACGCGACCTGGGGGTGCTGCGCACGCTGATCAACGTCGGCGACCTGGCTCCCTGGGAGGAGGTCCGGCCGAGCAACGAGGTCTACGCCGTGCGCGACTACCCCCAGATCGCCCAGCAGTTGGTCGACCGCGAGATGTCGATCGAGAGCGTGGATGGTCCGTCGTCGGGCTCGGGTCGACGCGAGATCCTCGAACGGACCGGTAAGGGGTCCGCGGTGTCGGTGCCTATCGTGATCGATGACGTCAGCTGGGGCGAGTGCTTCGTCACGTCCGCGGTCGGCGACCCCCCGTTCACGATCGCGGACGGGCCGTTCCTCACCGCGGTCGCCAGCTTCGTCGGCCTCGCCATCAGCCGTGCCGAAGACATCGGTCGCCTCGCCCGGATGGTCCACGAGGACCCCCTGACCCGGGTAGCGAACCGGCGACGGCTCGAAGAGCACGTGTCCACCCTCCTGGCCGACGCGACCCGCGACCGCCCGCTGTCGTTGCTGATGATCGACGTCGACGGGCTCAAACAGGTCAACGATGAGTTCGGGCACGGCACCGGCGACGAACTGCTGGTCACCGTCGCTAACGCCCTCGAACGCGCGTCGCTGAGCGAGACCAACGCCCTCGCCGCACGCCTCGGCGGCGACGAGTTCTGTCTTGCCATGCTCGGTGACGGCGAACAGGCACGGCAGCTCATCCAACGCGTCCAGCACCGGCTCACACAGGGCCCGCCCCCGCAGCCCCGTTTGTCCGTCGGCATCGGCGTCAACCAAGGGGGATCAGAGACCTTCGGTGAACTCCTCGAACGCGCCGACGCCGCCCAGTACGCCGCGAAGCGACGTGGCATCTCCGTGGTGCTCGACCACGATGCAGAGGAGCTGCTGGCCGCGACGAGGAGCGACGCGCCCAGGCCTGAGGTACTGCGCGGACGCCGTCAACATCGCGATGCTCCCCAGCACCACCTGGTCGCAGCATCGGAGCGGTGGGCCGACCACCTGGGCTCCGTCGTGACGACCAACCGCGACCGGCTGGCGGCCCTGGGGGAACTCGCCGTCAACCTTCTGGACCTCAACCGGTGGACGCTGAGCTCGGTACAAGCGGGCTCTTCCCAACTGATCGTCGACCAGATCCACCTGCGTCGAGCCCGACCGGAGGGTCCAACGACGCCGAGGGTCGAGGAGGTGTTCGAGCTCGCGGACCATCCCGCGACCCTCGCTGCCCTCACCACCGGGAGGATGGCGATCGACGTCGATGACGCATCAGCGGATCCAGCGGAACGCAAGCGGTTGCGCGACCACGGGCTGCACTACGTCGTCGGGGTCGCTCGCACCGACGCTGACGGGGCCCGATGGCTCCTCGAGCTCTACGGCGACGAGCAGAGCGTCAGTCTTCGGAGCAGCCAGCCGCTCATCGCCGCGATCCGCGACCTCACCTTCGCCGACGCCGCGCCTGTCACACGACCCCACGCCGTGCGAGGCTGATCCATCGCCCACCCGCGACCACGAGGTGGTCGAGCACGTCAACCCCGACGAGTTCCCCGGCACGGACCAACCGACGGGTGACGAGTTCGTCGTCCCGAGAGGGCTCGGGGTCGCCCGACGGATGGTTGTGCGCGAGCACCAAGGCGGCCGCGTTGGCGAGAAGTGCGTCGCGGAAGACCTCCCGTGGCGCCATGAAGGTGTGATCGAGGGAGCCGACGCTGACCACGGTGACGCGTAGCAGTCGATGCTTGGTGTCGACCAGGGCCGCCAGACACCGCTCGCGGTCCGCCCCGGCGAAGCGGGGAACGAGCACATCGGCCGCGGTCTCCGGCGAGACCAGCTCCACGCGCTCCAGCGGATCCTCTGAGGTGGACGCGAACCGGTCACACGCGGCGCAGCCGGCATGGGTCACAAGACCACTGGGAGGACCGTCCATCCAGGTCTCGGTGGGCGCCTCGGCATGGATCGGTGGTCGCGTGGTCAGCTCGGTGGTCATCGGCGATCCCCTCCTGTGTAGGGAGGAGCGTTGCACCTCGGCGTCGTCGTGGGCCGGTGATCCGCCACCTGGGGAAAACCCGCCGCGATCGAGGTGCAGGGCGTGTTCGTGTCGACTCGGCGCCCAACGTCGCAGGTACGCTCGACAGATGGGAGCTGTGGGCGTCGTGCTGGTGGGTGGTCGATCCTCGCGGATGGGCACCGCCAAGGCGTGTCTCGAATGGCATGGCTCGACGCTTCTGGCCCGCACCGTCCGCATCGTGCAACGAGCCATCGACGGTCCGGTCGTCGTGGTCCGCGCCCCAGGGCAGGCACTACCGACCCTGCCGACCGACATCGAGGTGGTCGAGGACGATCAGGAGGGCCTCGGGCCGATGCAGGGGCTGGCGGTTGGGCTCAGCGCCACCCGTGATCGCGGCGAGGTCGCCTTCGTGTGCTCGACCGACCTGCCCTTCCTGCATCCGGTGTTCGTCAGCAGCGTCCTTGGCGCGTTCGGCAGCTCCGACGATGCGGTGGTCCCCCACGCCAACGGCCACCGCCAGCCGCTGGCTGCCGGGTACCGGACCTCGCTCGCCGAGACGGTCGCCGGCCTGTTGGCCTCGGGTTCCCGCAAACCGGCGATGATCCTCGAGGCCTGCCAGACACGGTGGCTCGACGAGGACGCGCTGCTGGCCGTTCCGCGCCTCGCCGAACTCGATCCGGCCCTGGACTCGGTGCGCAACATCAACACCCCCGACGACTACGAGGCAGCACGGGCCGAGCCACCCCCGCCCATCGACGTGCAGTGCTTCGGCACCCTCGCCGGCAACGGCGAGCACGGCCTACGCACGATCGCCGCAGCCACGCTGGCCGAAGCGGCCGCGGCCGCCGAGGTCACCCTGGACCAGCACGTCGTCGCCGCGCTCAACGGGGAACGCATCACCCGCGATCCGGACCTGCCGCTCGTGCGAGGCGATCGGGTCGCCTTCCTCTCGGCGGATGCGGGGGGCTGAGCATGGCCGGCGGCTACTTCAACCAGGCCCTCCTGGTCGACCTGGGATCCGGCGTCGGGCGCACCATCCCCCTGTCCGACCAGGTCCTGCGCGACTACCTGGGCGGTGTCGGCCTCGGTACCTGGTTGCTCCACGAGCTGTCCGATCCGGCGGTCGACGCCCTGGACCCCGCGTCGGTGCTGGCCTTCGTGTTCTCCCCCCTGGTGGGGACGCCGTTGACCACCAGCGCGAAGTTCGCCGTCGTCGCCCGATCTCCGCTCACCGGCATGTTGACCGACGCCCTGGCATCCAGTCACTTCGCCATCGCCGGCAAGCTGACGGGCCACGATGCGATCGCGGTGACCGGCTCCTGCGAACGCCCGTCGGTGTTGCTGGTCGACGGTGACGGCCCCCGCCTGATCGACGCGGGTGACGTCTGGGGGCGGTCGGCCGCAGACGCCGAGGCAGCACTCACCGAACGGCTCGGCGGTGGGTGGCGGATCGCGGCGATCGGTCCCGCGGGCGAGGCCCAGGTCCGCTACGCCACCATCTCCCACGATGGCCGGCACGCCGGACGCGGCGGCCTCGGCGCCGTGCTTGGCGCCAAGGGGCTCAAGGCGATCGCGGTCCGTGCCGCCACCAAGGTCGCCCCCGCTGACCCCGAGGGAGTCGTTGCCGCGGCCCGCGACCTGCGCGCCAGGTCCTTCGGGCCGGCCACCGCCAAGTATCGCGAGCTCGGCACGCTCAGCAACCTGCTCGCCTTCAACGCGATCAACACCCTGCCGACCCGCAACTTCTCGGCCAGCAACTTCGTCGAGGCGCCAAACCTCGCCGTCGAGGAGTTGCACGAACTGCGGCAGGTGACCCGCAACAGCTGCGCCTCCTGCTCGATCGGGTGCGAGCACATCTACGCCACCAAGGGTGGGGGCGGCGCACGCGTCGAGTACGAGAACGTCTACGCCCTCGGGCCACTGTGCGGGGTGTCGGATCCCGACGACGTCCTGAGCGCCAGTGCGCGGTGCGACGAGCTCGGGCTCGACACGATCTCGGCCGGTGGGACCATCGCCTGGGCGATGTCCTGCGCCGAAGCTGGCCTGATCGAGGCACCATGGCTTCGCTTCGGTGAGGGCACGGCCCTGATCCGCGCACTCGATGAGGTCGCCTCGGGAACCGGACTCGGCCCGCTGCTCGCACTGGGGTCGCAGGCGGCGGCTGAACAGCTCGGCGGCGCTGCCCTCGACCACCTCGTGACGGTGAAGGGGCTGGAACTCCCGGGCTACGACCCTCGAACCTTGCCGGCGATGGCGCTCGGGTTCGCGGTCAACGCCCGTGGCGCGGACCACAACCGCTCCGGCGCGTACGAGGCCGACCTGGGCGGCGAACTCGACCGGTTCGCCCCCTCGGACGCGCACGTCCTGGCCGCGATCATCACCGAGGACCGTGCCGCGATCATGGACTCGATGATCCTGTGCAAGTTCCTGCGCGGGGTCTTCGACGATCCCTTC
>SKNK01000027.1 GCA_007120565.1 Nitriliruptoraceae bacterium
CGGCGCGGCCGGACAAGTCTCGACGGAGGCAGCACGTTCCGTCGGTCGCGTGGTGGCCGCTGTATAGGCTCCGCCACACATGGAACACCGAGACCCTTCTGACGATGACGTGCCACCTCCGCTGTGGCCGAGCGCGAGTCGGCGTGGCTCCTCGTCCGGATCGGGCGCGGATCAGACCGGCGACGAACCCGATGCTGATGGTGACAACGGTGTCGGGTCGGCTGCTGGCGTGACCGGATCGTCAGTCGACAGCGGTGTCGCCGACCCTCCCTCCCGTGCCGCCAGCGAGGATCTCCGCGCGGACGCTGCCCATCGGCGTCGTTCGGCGGACACCAGAGATGGATCGGGTGCCGGTGCCTCGACGTTCCTGCGCGAGCTTCCGGTCCTGATCCTCGTTGCCTTCGTTCTGGCGTTCCTCCTGCGTACCTTCGTCGTCCAGGTGTTCTTCATCCCGTCGAGTTCGATGGAGCCGACCCTGCAGATCGACGACCGGATGGCGGTGGAGAAGATCACCTTCCGCTTCCGTGAACCGCGGCGGGGCGACATCGTGGTGTTCGAGGAAGGCGATACCTCCCTGACCGACCCCACCGGAGGCGACCGGTTCCTCCGCGGCGTCGGGCAGTTCCTCGGGCTCGTCCCCGCGTCCGCTCGCGACTTCGTGAAGCGGGTCATCGCGACCGGTGGCGACGAGGTTCGCATCGAAGAAGGCCAGGTCTACGTCAACGATGTGCCCTTCGACGAGCCGTACGTCGTGTTCCCCGACAACGACAACTACGGACCCGTGACTGTCCCTGACAACCATCTGTTCTTCCTCGGCGACAACCGCCCGAACTCCTCGGACTCCAGGCGTTCGCTCGGGTTCGTTCCCAACGACGCGGTCGTCGGTCGCGCGGTGGTGATCATCTGGCCACTGGAGAACTGGGATTCCCTCACCGGCGTCGAACACGATGTCGAGGCTCCCGCGAACCCCTGAGCGCCGGGACGCCAGCGTCGGGATCAGGCGAACAGGCGCGGATGCTCGAGTGTGGCGATCGGCGCCCAGGACCTCCGGTGCAGTTCGCAGGGCCCGTGTTCGTGCAACGCCGCGATGTGCTCGGGTGAGGGGTAGCCCTTGTTCGCCGCGAAGCGGTAGGCCGGGTGCCGTTCGTTCGCCTCGATGAGAAGGCGATCCCGGGCGACCTTCGCCACGATCGACGCGGCGGCGATCGTGGCAGATCGCTGATCCCCGCGCACGATCATCTGCGTCTGCAGGGCCGGATCCTGGAGGAAGTCCCAGTGTCCGTCGAGCAGTGCCACGTCAGGTCGCACGGGTAGCGCGGCCACGGCACGGCCCGCAGCGAGCCGCATCGCAGCGCTCAGCCCGTGCCGATCGATCTCGTCGTTGGATGCGTGCCCGATACCGATCCCACGAGCGAAGCTGTGGAGGCGCGAGCTGAGCCGTTCCCGTTCGACGGGCTTGAGCTGCTTGGAGTCGCGCAGCTTGTACATCCGTCGGTCAGATGGCAGGACGACGGCGGCCAGGGTGAGCGGGCCAGCCCAGGCGCCGCGCCCCACCTCATCGATACCGGCGACGATCGCACCATCCTGCCAGTAGGGGCGTTCGAAACCGATCCCAGGGACGTCGCCGCGCGGTCCTCGCCGTCGTGTGGTGCTCGTGGTCATGGACCGCACCCTACTTGCCGCGGTCGTGGGGGCGGGTTGTTGTCGTCCTCGCACCACCATCACTCCACCCTCGCGGCGTGAGCACTCCACACCCCGGTAGCCCGATCACGGCTCAACCGGCCCCACCGCTACGCTCGGGGGTACCTGCACCCGCCGGACCGTAGGGAGCGCTGATGGAGCCCGACGAGCTCGATGTCTTCGAGACCGACCTCGAGCTGTCGCTCTACCGTGAGTACCGCGACGTCGTGCGCATGTTCCGTTACGTCGTGGAGACAGAGCGCCGCTTCTACCTCTGCAATCAGGTCGAGGTCCGTCCCCACGAAGGTGAGGATCTCTGGTTCGAGTTGGAGCTGCACGATGCCTGGGTGTGGGACATGTACCGGACCGCCCGGTTCATCAAGCACGTCCGGGTCTTGACCTTCCGTGATGTCAACGTCGAGGAGCTCGCACACCAGGACAGTGAGCTCTCCGGCTTCCTCGAGGAGTGAGGGAGGCCTATGGGTTTCGACGCCAACCGCCGCTACCGCGACGACAAGCGCAACGACATCTGGCTCCTTGTCGCCGCAGGGGTGTTGATCGGTGGGTCCATACTGTGGGCGCTCGGCGTCTTCTAAGCGGCCGCCCGTAGGTGCGAACGGCCACCTCGATGTCGATGTATCCACAGGGTCCAGGTTGCCGTCCTCTGGAGGGTCACCTGGACGTAGCGTCTCGGTATGGATACCACCACGACCTGCTCGGTCCCGCTAACCGCTGACCACCTCCGAGGGAACACCTCGAGCCACCTCGGCACGGGGGCACTCGGCGAAGCGCTGGCCGCCGAACACCTGCAGCAGAACCATGGCTTGACCCTCGTCGCCCGCAACTGGCGTATCTCGGCTGGTGAGCTCCGGGGAGAGCTCGATGTCGTCGCCTACGACGACGCGAGCGGTCTCCTGGTGGTCTGCGAGGTCAAGGCACGTCGGGATGCGCAACGCTTCGGTGGGGCGCTGGCGGCGATCTCACCGCGCAAGCGTGCTCGGGTACGCAGACTGGCGACCGCCTACCTGCGCGCAACGGCGTTGTCGCCGCGGCAGATCCGCCTCGACATGATCGCCGTCGACCTCGGCCAGGACCCGACCTTGACCCACCTCCCCGCCGCGCTATGAGCGCGGCACACGGCAGGCTCGCCGAGGTCCACGCCGTTGCCCTGGTGGGGCTGGCCCCCCATCGGGTGCGCATCGAGTGCTCGCGAGCATCGGGGTTGCCGGGTCTGCGACTGGTCGGCTTACCGGATGCGGCGGTTCGCGAGGCCGAGGACCGCATCCGCACCGCGATCCAGCGCAGCGGCCTCCGATGGCCTCAGGAACGCGTCGTGGTCAACCTCGCGCCCGCCGATCTCCCGAAGGTCGGCACCGGGTTCGATCTCGCCCTCGCGCTCGCCGTGCTCGGGGCGACCGAACAGGTGCCCGTTGGGGCGTTGGGCGGGACGTGGGCCTGCGGAGAGGTTGGCCTCGACGGCAGCATCCGGCCCGTGCCCGGCACCCTGCCGGTCGCGCTCGGAGCACGCGACCTGCGGGCAGAGCGACTGATCGTGGCGAGCGCGGCCGCTGGTGAAGCCGCCCTCGTGCAAGGTCTCGAGGTGATCGGGGTCCAGGACCTGGCCGAGGTGGTCGCGGTGTTGCGCGGCGTGCGGCGGCCCGCCGAGGTGATCCCCGCGCCTACCGCCGTTGAGGCATCGACCCTCGAGCTCGCCGATGTGCGCGGCCAACCCGTCGCCCGGCGGGCGGTCGAGTTGGCTGCCACTGGGTCCCATCATCTCCTGCTCGCGGGACCACCGGGCTGCGGCAAGACCATGCTCGCCCGGAGGTTGCACGCGCTGCTTCCTCCCTTGGAACTCCCGCAGGCGCTGGAGGTCGCCGCGATCCACTCCCTGGCCGGCGAACGCCCGCCAGACGCCCCGCTGTCACTGGTGCCGCCGCTGCGTGAACCCCACCACTCCGTCTCGGCCGCGGGGCTCATCGGAGGTGGCAGCGGCGTGCCTCGACCGGGGGAGTTGGCGCTGGCCCATCGTGGCGTGCTGCTCCTCGACGAACTGCTCGAGACGCCGAGGTGGGTGCTCGACGCCCTTCGTCAACCGCTCGAACGAGGCGAGGTAGCGATCACCCGGGCTCGAGCTCGGGTGTGCTACCCGTCTCGGGTCCTGATGGTCGCGGCGACCAACCCGTGTCCCTGCGGACATCTGGGTGATCCCAGGCGCGCCTGCACCTGTCGCCCCGACCGGATCGAGCGGTACCGCTCGCGGCTCTCGGGCCCCTTGCTCGATCGGCTCGATCTCCAGGTAGAGGTCCAGGCGGTCGACCTCGAGCGCCTCGCAGGTTCCTCCGATGGCGAGACCACCGCGACGGTTGCCGAACGGGTCGTGCGTGCGCGCTCGTGCGCCGCGCACCGGTGGGGCCGGGGCGTGGCCAACGCCCACGCGACCTCGGCGCAGGTACGCGCCACGGCCTCCACTGCGTGCCTCCGTGCCCTCAGCCGCGCGATCGACAGCCTGGGTCTGTCGGCGCGCGCGTTCGATCGCACCCTGAGGGTCGCCCGGACCATCGCCGACCTCCAGGGGGCGTCGGGTGTCGAAACGGGCCACATCGAGGAGGCGATCGCCTACCGGTTGCCGACACCGTCGGTCGTCGGATGAGCGGTCCACTCGCCGAGCTGAGCGCCCTGAGTAGCGAGGTCGCGGCTGAAGGCACCGATCCCGACCACCTGGCGAGCATCGTCGCCTGGTCGACGCAACGGGGCCACCATCCGGATGCGCTGCGGCGCCGTCTCCGGGAGGGTGATGACGATCGTGTGCCGTCGCTGCTCCCCGAAGCTCGAAGGGTAGGGACCCCGTCGGAGATGTTGGCCGACGTGGCAGGTGATCCCGTGACGAACGCGGCGTCCGCGGCGGTTGCGGCGTTGCGCGCCTGGCGGACGGCTGAGGTCCGGGTCTGTCTCATCGGCGATCCGGCCTATCCGCCGCGATTGGCGGAGGGCTGGCCAGGGCTCGACGCCCCCACCTGGCTCGCGGTCCGCGGCGAGGTGGCAGCCGGGACACCGGCCGCCGCGCTGGTCGGAGCTCGTCGCGCAACGAGCTACGGGGTTGGCGTGGCCGCGTGGCTCGCCGAATCGGTGGCAGATGCTGGGGTGAGGGTGGTCTCCGGGGGCGCGGTTGGGGTCGACGCAGCGGCACATCAGGCGACCTTGGGTCGCTCGGGTGCAACCACGGTGGTCCTCGGCTGCGGGCATGGCGTGGCCTATCCACGGCCACACGCGCGCCGCGGAGGGCTGTTCGATCGCGTCGTCGCCGACGGAGGTGCCATCGTCAGCGAGTCGATGCCCCTCGACGCCCCCCCGGC
>SKNK01000109.1 GCA_007120565.1 Nitriliruptoraceae bacterium
GCCTCGAGGTCGAGGTGGTAGCGAGGGACCGCGCTACCGATCGCCTGCAGATGCACCTCGACCGCCGATGACGCACCGACGAGGTGGACGAAGTCGCCCGGCGCATCGACCGGGTTCGCCGCCAGCGCAGCTGCCCAGAACGCGACCGCCCGATCGAGGTCCCGTGACGGAACATCGATCTGCAGGATCCTCAAGGACAGGCCCACTTGGTCCCCCGGTTCAACGCGGCTCCTCTACAGCTGTTCGCCGTGGGCTTTGGTACGTGCAGCCCAGGTCTTGAGCGGAAGCCCCCACAGCTTGACGAACCCTTCGGACAGGCTCTGGTCGAACTGATCGGCCTCGTCGTAGGTCGCCATCTCGAAGCTGTAGAGCCCGGAGTCGGCGCTGCGCCGGCCAACCACGGTCGCCGAACCCTTGTAGAGCTGGACCCGCACCTCGCCGTTGACGTACTTGTTGGCCTCGTCCATGAAGGCGTCGATGCCCTTCTTGAGCGGCCCCCACCACAGCCCGTTATAGATCAGCTGGGCGTAGCGACCCTCCTCGGTGCGCTTGTGCTCGGCGAGTTCCTGTTCGAGGCAGAGGTCCTCGAGGTCGCGGTGCGCGGCGATCAGGGTGATCGCACCGGGGCACTCGTAGATCTCCCGGCTCTTGATGCCGACGAGCCGGTCTTCGATCATGTCGATCCGGCCGATGCCGTGCGCACCGGCTCGGATGTCGATCTGCTCGACCAGTTCCGCCATCGGCATGGCCTTGCCGTCCAAGCTCACGGGAAGGCCGTTGCGGAACGCGATCACGACCTCTTCCGGCGCGTCCGGCGCATCCTGCACGTCGGCCGTGCGCTCGTAGATGTCGGCCGGTGGTGCCACCCACGGGTCCTCGATGACCCCGCACTCGGCGGTTCGACCCCAGGCGTTCTCATCGATCGAGTAGGGGCTCTCCTTGCTCTTGACCGGGATCGGGATGCCACGCTCGGCCGCGTAGTCGATCGCGGCATCGCGGCTGAGCCCCCACTCCCGGATCGGCGCCATGTTCTCCAGGTCGGGCGCGAGGCACATCGTTCCCACCTCGAAGCGGACCTGGTCGTTGCCCTTGCCCGTGCAGCCGTGAGCGACGCCGGCCGCGCCGGTCTCCCGGGCGACGCGGACGAGGTGCTTGACGATGAGTGGACGCGACAGGGCCGACACCAGCGGGTACTTGCCCATGTACATCGCGTTGGCTTTGAGCGCTGGCGAGATGAAGTCGTCGGCGAACTCCTCGCGCGCGTCCACGACCACCGACTCGACCGCGCCGCAGTCGAGTCCGCGCTGCTTGATCTCCTCGAGATCGTCGTAGTCGACGGCGGAGGAGTCGTGGGCGGCACTGCGCCCTTGACCGACGTCAACGGCGCAGGCGACGACATCGACGCCCTTGTTCTCCTTCAGCCACTCGATGGCCACGGAGGTGTCGAGCCCACCGGAGTAGGCGAGAACGATGCGGGGCTTGCTCATCAGGTGCTCCTGGGTCGGGAGGTTGTGTGAAGCGGGTGGGAGGTTGCGGGAAGCGGGTCGGGTCGCGAGGGGATGGACGGGTGTCGAGACATCAGCTGAGGCCGGCGCGCAGAGCCAACGCATCGGCGAGCGCTCGGCCGGTGACGCCTTCTCTGGCCACGACCAGGACCGTGTCGTCACCGGAGACGGTTGCCAGCACGTCATCGAGGTCGGCGAGGTCGATCGCGGACGCCACCGGGTGTGCGCACGCGGGCGGTGTGCGCAGGACCGCGAGGTTGCCGCTGGCATCCACCGTGGTCACGAACCGGGCGAGGGTGTCGTCGAGGCGGCTACGCGCTGAGGCCGGGCCGGGGTCCGCGGCCACCCGGTACACCAGGGTCCCGTCAGCCGAGCGCAGCTTGACCGCTCCGAGCTCATCGAGGTCGCGGCTGACCGTTGCCTCGTGGACGTCGACACCGGCGGCGGCCAACGCCGCGCGGACCTCGGCCTGAGAACCCAGGTCACGCTCGACCAGCAGCCGCCGAAGCTGCTGCTGGCGTAGGCCCTTGTCGCTCACGCTGCGGTCCTCTTCGCCCTGGGGATGGTGTCGAACGGTCGGTGGAGGTGGTGGACGCGTCGATGCGTCCTCAGGTCAGCAGGGTCGCCAGCAGCGCCTTCTGGGCGTGCAGACGGTTCTCGGCCTGGTCGAACACGTGAGAGGTCGGTCCGTCGATCACCTCGGCGGTGACCTCCTCGCCACGGTGGGCTGGCAGACAGTGCAGGAAGATCGCCCCATCCGCGGTGTGGGACAGCAGCTCCGAGGTGACGCGGTAGGGCACGAACCGCTCGAGCCGCTCCTCGGCCTGGTTCTCCTGGCCCATCGAGGTCCAGACGTCGGCGTAGACGGCGTCCGCGCCGTCCACCGCCGCGACGGGATCGGTGGTTACGGTGATGCTCGCGCCGGTCCGTGCAGCGATCTGTTGCGCCTGTTCGACGATGGCCGCATCGGGTCCGTACCCCTCGGGGTGGCCGACCCGGATCGAGAGGCCGACCAACGCACCGGCGAGCAGCAGCGAGTGGGTGACGTTGTTCCCGTCGCCGACGTACGCCAGCGACCGGCCTTCGAAGCCGCCGTGGACCTCACGGAAGGTCTGCAGGTCCGCCAGGGCCTGGCACGGGTGCTCGAGGTCGGTCAGCGCGTTGACGACCGGCACCGTCGCCGCCGCGGCGAGGTCGTCGATGCGGTCCTGTCCGAAGGTGCGAACCACGATGCCGTGCACGTAGCGCGACAGGACCGCACCGGTGTCGGCGATCGTCTCTCCCCTGCCGAGTTGCAGCTCGGCCGAGGACAGCGACAGGGGATGCCCGCCGAGCTCCGAGACGGCGACCTGGAACGAGACCCGGGTGCGGGTCGAGGGCTTCTCGAAGATCATCGCCACCGTCTTGCCAGCCAAGGTGCCGCGTTCGATCCGTTCCCCTGCCGCTACACGTTGCGCGCGCTCCGCCTTCAGTTCGTCGGCGAGGTCGAGCAGGGCGGTCACCTGCTCGCCGGTCAGGTCCGTCGAGGACAGGAAGTGGTCGGGCATCTGCGCGAGAGGGTCGGTCATGACCGCTCCTTGGTCGGGTTGGTCGGGTTCGGGTCGGGTTGGGGCCGAGCGGGCATCAGGTACGGGGGACATCGGCGTTGGACGCCACCTCGGCGAGTGCCGCTTCCAGGGTGGCGATGGCGTGGTCGACCTCGGTGCGTTCGATCGTGAGTGGCGGCGCGAGCCGGACCACGTCCGGCCCGACGGCGTTGACCAGGACCCGCCGGCTGCGGCAGGCCACCTCGATGTCGCTGGCCACCGGGGCATCGAGTTCGAGCCCGAGGAGCAGCCCGCGGCCACGGACACCGACGGCGAACGGTGACGATCCGATCAACCCTTCCAACCCCGCCCGCAGACGTTCGGATCGACGCCGTGCGGTGGTGAGCAGGCCCTCGTCCTCGATGGTGCGCAGGACGGCCAGAGCCGCCGCGCAGGTGACCGGGTTGCCGCCGAAGGTGGTCGCGTGGTCGCCCGGTTGGAAGACCTTGGTGGCCTGGCCCCGTGCCATGCAGGCACCGATGGGCATCCCGTTGGCCAGAGCTTTGGCGACCGTGACCACGTCGGGGACCACGGGGGTCTCCTGGAAGGCGAACCACGGTCCCGTGCGACCGATGCCGGTCTGCACCTCGTCGAAGATCAGCAGAGCATCGTGCTGGTCGCAGGCATCGCGGGCGGCGAGCAGCACCTCATCGGGAACCGGTCGGACCCCACCTTCGCCCTGGATCGGCTCGAGCAGTACGGCGCAGGTCTGGTCGGTGACCGCGGCTCGGAGCGCGTCAGCGTCGTCGTAGGGGACGTGATCGACGAACCCGGCGAGCGGCTCGAAGGGTGCGTGTTTCGCCGGCTGTCCCGTCGCCTCGAGGGTGGCCAGCGTCCGGCCGTGGAAGGAACCCTCCAGGGCGACCACACGCACCTTGTCGTCGGCCTGCTGCTTGCCGTGTTTGCGCGCCAACTTGATCGCGGCCTCGTTGGCCGTGGCGCCACACTGGGTGAGGAAGACGTTGGCGTCCTCCCACCCCAGGATGCGGGCCAAGGCCTCCCCCAGCTCGATCGCCGGCTCGGTGAGGTAGAGGTTGGAGGTGTGGACCAAGGTCTGCGCCTGCTCGGCCACCGCGTGGGCCACGGCCGGGTGCGCGTGACCGAGGCTGGTCACGGCCAGCCCGCACAGCAGGTCCAGCCACGGCTCGCCTGCCGCGTCGAACAGCACGCTGCCCTTGCCCCGCACGAACGCCGCCTTGCCCGGCGGGTAGGTGTGCATGATGCGTCGATCGGCCCGTACCTGGAGGTCGTCGAGGTGGTTGGGCTTCACAGGGAGACCTCCGTGCCGGCATCCTGCGCGGCGGCCCCCGGGGCGGCGACCGCGTGGTCGAGTGAGCGCGTCACCATGGTCCCAACGCCTTCATCGGTGAAGATCTCGATCAGCACGGCGTGCAGCACCCGCCCGTCGAGGATGTGGGCCTGCGGGACACCGGCGCGTATCGCACCGACGATCGAGCGCACCTTCGGGCGCATCCCCGCGTGGAGCTCCTCGTCGGCGAGCATGCGCTCGAGCCGGTCGACGGTGACCTCGCTGATGAGGGCCTGCTTCTCGACGTCACCGAAGTCGAGGTAGAGGCCAGGGACGTCGGTGAGGTAGACCAGCTTGGATGCCTGCAACGCCGCGGCGATCGCACCTGCCGCCAGATCGGCGTTGACGTTGCGTTCGATGCCCTGGGCATCGCGCCCGACCGTGGCCACGACGGGGACGAACCCATCGTCGAGCAGCTCCTCGAGGTAGCGGGAGTTGACCTTCTCGACCTCGCCGACCAGCCCCAGGTCCTCACCCTGCGGTCCGACGGCGGGACGCACCTGCAGGAGGCCGGCATCGGTCCCGGCGGCACCGACGGCGGGGGCACCCGCTTCGTGGACCAGCCCGACCACCTCGGGATTGACCTGACCGAGCAGCGCCATGCGTACCACGTCCATCA
>SKNK01000317.1 GCA_007120565.1 Nitriliruptoraceae bacterium
GCGACGAGGCATCGCGGTCGGACGCCAGTCCGGTCCATCCGCTGCGGTTCGCTCGCGAGGTTGCGCGGTGGGTCAACCCGGAGGCGATCGTGATCGGCGATGGCGGGGACATCGTCGCGCACACCGCGGGCCAGGTCCGGGTCGACAAACCCGGACACTGGATGGACCCCGGTCCCTTCGGCTGCCTCGGCGTCGGGGCGCCCTTCGCGCTTGCCGCCAAGCACGTGTACCCCGACACCCCGGTGCTGGTGGTCTACGGCGACGGCTCCTTCGGCCTCAACGGCATGGAGTACGAGTCCGCGGTGCGCCAGGATCTGCCCTTCGTTGGAGTGGTCGGCAACGACGGGGCATGGGGCGAGATGAAGGCCTTCCATGAACGGGTGTACGGCGACGAGGGCATGGTCGCCCAGGACCTGTCGCAGGCCACGTCCTACGAGGGGATGGTCGAGGCTCTCGGCGGCTACGGCGAGCGGGTCGAGCGGCCCGAGGACATCGGTCCCGCCCTCGATCGTGCGCAGGAGAGCGGTGTGCCGGCGCTGGTCAACGTGATCCTGGACCGCACGTTCCGCCGCGAATCCACCTCGGCCTACGGCGGCTGAGGCTGGGCCGAGGTTCACGCCGGCGAAGGCCAGCCGAGGTCCAGGTCAGCGGAGACCGGACAAGGTCCACGCTGACGGGGCCGAACCGAGGGAGGCGCGAGGGACGAGGTCCGGCCCGAGGTCGGCAGCAGCTGGGGCTGGACCGAGGTAGAGGGGATCTCGACTGGCTAGCGGCCTTCGCGGTCAGGCGCGGGCGGGAGCCTGGAGCCGCGCGAGGAACCGTGACCGTTCGACGAGCAGACGACGATGGCGGATGCGCGCCACGGTCTGGCCGTCCTCCTCGATGGTCACGTTGAACTCTAACCGTCGACCGTGATGGCCGAGCAGCGTGGCGCGAGCCGTGACGGTGTGTCCGATGGCCGTGGCCTGCAGGTGTTCGATCTCGGCCCACGTCCCGACCGAGGTCTCGCCATCGGGCAGGTCGTCGGCGATGGCCTCGACGCACGCCCGTTCCGCCAAGGCCAACAGCGCGGGCGTCCCCAGCACCGGGACGTCGCCCGAACCGAGCGCTTGTGCGGTGTGTTCTTCCGCGACCGTGAGTTCGCGAGTCAGCTTCAAGCCGGGATCACAGCGGCCCATGGGTAATCACCTCGTGACGATGCCCCGTGGGAACAAGGGTAGCGAGGGCCTGCAGGCGATCCGCCCATCCGCGGCGCTGAACGGCTGAACGGCCATCGTCCGACCCGCGTTGATCCCGGGGTGACCCCGCCCGAAGGGAGCCCTGTCCGTCACGGTCGTTCGTCCGAGAAGGGCCCCGAGGCCTGGCCCCTCGTACGGGCCCGTGGGGCAGACACCCCGGCGTCGACCCGCCACGGTGATGTCGTGCCGCGGATGAGCCGTGGCGGTCACGTGGGGGAACGTGACATCAAGCCCCAACAAGCGTTACCGAAAACGGAGGAAGCGATGACCCAGCCAGGTGATCCGCAGGGACCCAACCAGCAGCCGCCGAACGAGCGGCGTGAGGTCATCGTCACCGACGGTGGAGACCGTGGTGGCGGTGCCGGCGCGGTGGCCGCGGTCGCGATCGTGGTCGTGGTGGTGCTGGTGATCCTCGGGCTGTTCTTCCTCGGAGGAGACGGCGCCGAGGGACCGGCCGACCAGGAAGGCGATGTCAACATCGAACTCGAAGCGCCGGAGGCACCGGACGTCGGTGACGACGACGGCGACACGGGTGATGACGGCGACACCGGCGACGACGACGGTGGCGACACCGACGACGGCGATGGCGACTAGCCACACCTGATCGAACGACGCAGGTGGAACGATCCACCTGCGGTGCAGGCCCGCGACCGAGGTTGGTCGCGGGCCTGAGCACGTTGGAGGGCTCGCTCGACCGGTCTCACGGCGCTCGTCGACCTCCGCCGGTTGGCCTCAGCACCGGTCGAGGTGGCACCCTGCGCATCTGGCCGTCGCGTGACGGCATCCCCCGGACGGCATCGCTGCCGGCCGAGCATCCTCGAGGAGCCCCCGTGACCGCCCCTGCCACGATCCTGGCCTTGGTGCTCGCCATGACCGCGGTGGGCGGTTCAGCGCTGATCTGGCTGGCCCCCACGTGGGGCAAGGTGCGCCACGGCTACGAGATCCTGAACGCGGCCACGGTCGCGTTACTCGCCTGGGGTGCCTGGGGTGCCCTCCGCGGACCGGTGGGGTCGCTCGAAGGCTCCGAGGCGGCCGCGCGGGGCGAGCTCACCCTGACGCTGCTGCTGGTCACCGCGGGTGCGACGGCTCTGGCCGTCATCGTCCTGGCGGTGAAGTTGCCGCCGCTGATCGCCCGGCTGCTGGGCGTTGGCGCCACCTTGACCGGGATCGCCTCGTTCGTGCCCGTTGCGATGATCCGAGCGGACATGGGGGGCGCTGGTGGTGCTCTGCAGGGGTTCGTCGAACTGTTGCTCGGCGCCGGACTCATGGGCGGGATCTGGGTCGGGATGATCCTCGGCCACTGGTACCTGGTCGAGCGCCGGCTCTCCAACCGCTACATGGTGTGGATGGCTTGGGCCAACGTCGGTGCGGTGGTCGCGGGCCTCGGCTCGGTGCTGCTGAGCGCCAGGAACCCGATCCCCTGCGAGGGGCTCACCGGAGCGGACTACGCCCAGTGCGTCACGACCTTCGCGCCGATCCTGCGGATCGGGTCGATGACGATCGTGCTGGGTCTAGGCGTGCTCGCCCTCCTCGCCCTGATCTCGGGCTTCAACGTCAAGCTGGCCAAGGAGGGCGGCCGGTCGATCCAGGCGTCGACGGGGATGTTCTACCTCGCCGTCATCCTGGCCCCGGCCGTCGAGTTCGCCGCCAAGGTGCGCTACTTCGGCTGACCCAGCAGGGCCGGCCCACCGCCCTCAGCTGCCGTCCGGGAGATCCTCGGCTGGGTCCTCCCCGCGGGTGGCGAGCACGAGACCGCCATCGACCGGCAGGACGCTGCAGGTGAGCAGCTCGTCGCTGGCAACCGCGTCGAGGAAACGGGCGAGGTCTTCGGCGTGTTGGCCGTGGCGCAACACCCCCCGTGCGATCAGCATCCCACCGGGTCGCAGTAGCCGCCTGGCATGTTCGAGCGCGGCGACGAAACCGGAGGGCATCCCTTGGAGGAGCACGAGCCCGTAGGCGCCATCCGAGAGTCGAGGTAGCACGTCGGTCGGCTCGCTCAGGATCGCTCGGATCCTGCCCTCGAGGCCAGCCTCGGCGTACGCGGTCGTGGCCAAGGCGTGCGCATGAGGATCGGACTCGATCGAGGTGAGCACCCCGCGCGCGCCGAGCGACGGGACGATCCACAGTCCCGAGATCCCGCCACCGGAGCCGACCTCGACGGCCGACCCGGCACGGCAGGTGGTGGCTGCCCAGCGCAGGAGCGCGCCGACCTCCGGGGTGGGGACCCCGAGGTGGTCGGGTGCCCGTGTGCGGGCAGCGGCAAGCGCGCCCTCTTCGGGGGCGAACAGCTGTCGGACCTCGGCCAGGACCTCGCTATCCACGGGGCCTCCTTCGTCTCCGACGCAACGCTAGTCAGCGTCCACGCTCGCGGCGCAGCGGACGAGGTCCGACCGGCCATGGTGCGGGCGGCGGAGGTCGCCCGTGTTCACCGTCGCGGTGCGAGGTGTGCTCGTGACCGAAGGGCGGGGTCCCGAGGTTGCCGTTCTGCGCCGGAGGCAGCACCCTGGCCATCTCAGCACCTGCGGGGTCCGAACCTCTCGGTACCGCCCACCTCCTGAGGCCCTCAGCGCGAACCTTCAACGCTCGACCTGAACGGAGCGACACGTGACCTACGACCGCGAGGAGTGGCGCCGCCCTTGGCGGGCGGAGCCCGATGCCGGAGCTGCGCCTCGCTCAACGGCAGCGTCTTCGACGTCGCCGTCCTGGTCCTCGTCGCAGCCGTCGGAGAGCGACCACGCGCCGGCCGCGGCTGAGCGGATCGAGGCGCCAGAGCCGACCTCGTCGCTGTCGCGCTACCCCCAGCCTCCCCCCGAGGGCTTCGATGCCAGCGCGGCGGGCCCCGGGTCTCCCGTCGGTTCCGTGCGCCCTCCGGATACCACCGGGACCGTCGATCCTCCCCGTCCACGTCGCCGCGGCGGTCTGGGCTGGGCGATCGGAGCCCTCTTCGGTGCGGTGTTGGGGACCACGGCGACGCTGGCCATCATGCTGCCCCAGGACGTCGGAGACGAACCGGGGTCGCCGTCGCAACCCTCCGCCGAGGTCAGCGCGCCATCGATCGAGGTGGTGGGGGAAGACGGCAACGGGATCGTCCCCGCGGTCGCCGAAGCGGTCACCCCCTCGGTGGTCACCGTCGACGTCGGAGGTCCCGGTGCGGGCCCCCGTCCCACGGCGCTCGGTTCGGGGGTGATCTACACCTCGGACGGCTACATCATCACCAACCACCACGTGATCGAAGCAGCGCTCGATGAGGAGATCCCGGTCACGGTCCGCTTGGCGAGCGGTGACATCCTCGATGCCGAGATCATCGGCAGCGACGAACTCAACGATCTGGCGGTCGTGAAGGTCGATCGGGACGGCCTCCCCGCCATCAACTTCCGGCCCGACGACGAGCCTCTCCGCGTCGGCGAGACCGTCATCGCCGTCGGTTCACCCTTCGGGCTCGAGACCTCGGTGACCGCCGGCATCATCAGCGCTCTGAACCGACAGCTGCGTATCGATGAGGTTGGCAGCGGCCTGGTGATCCCCTCGGTGATCCAGACCGACGCGGCCATCAACCCCGGCAACTCGGGCGGTGCGCTCGTCGACGCCGAGGGTCGGCTCGTCGGCATCAACACCGCGATCATGAGCCAGACCGGAACCGGCCAAGGTGTCGGATTCGCCGTCTCGTTCGAGCAGACGATGACGTCCGCTGACCAGCTCATCGAACAGGGCTTCGTACGCCACCCCCTGTTGGGCATCGCCGGACAGGACGTCAGCCCCGAGC
>SKNK01000260.1 GCA_007120565.1 Nitriliruptoraceae bacterium
CGAAGTGCGGTTGAGCAGCACACGTGCTTCGGCTACGAGGTCGATCCCGCCCCAGGGACACCCTCCGGGGGCGATCCCGGCCCTCGTCACGACATCGACCGGGACCCCTATCGCGGCCTCGGGCCGTGCCGATGGTTGCCACCCATGACCGCGATGACCACGCCACCGACCTCAGCGCCAGGTATCCGCCTGTCGGACCCGTACATGCGCGGCCTCGCCGCGTTCTACGGCATCACGGACGCTGCGCTCTCCTCGCTCCGGAGGTTCGGGCTCGACTACCCGAGGATGCCCTCGTTGATCGCCGACCTGTTCTACCAGCAGGTCCTCGCTCGACCGGAGATCCCGTCGGCCGTCCAGGACAGCTTCGGCCCGGAGATCAAGCCGATGATGGCGGGCTGGGCCGAGGGGATCCTGGCGGGGGTCGTCGACGATGCGTTCGTTGCGGCGAACCGGGAGCTCGGTCAGGAGCTCGACCGAGAGGGCTTCCCGCTGATCCACAACGGTGGTCCGGACGCCTTCCTTCCGACCGCCGTGGTGACCGCCGGCCATCAGCTCGGAGCGACGGACGAGCGTCTGCTCGAGGTCATCCGGGCGATCGCTGCCGTTACCGGCTTCAGTGCCGCGCTGATCGGTGCGGCCTTCGTCGACTCACGTGACGCTCGACTGCACCAGGTCGATGGGGTGTTCGAGGCCGCGCAGCGGCTCGAGGCGATGTCGCATGGCCTGGCAGCCGCGAGCGGCGAAGAGGGGCTGGCTGGCGACATCCAGCGCGCGCAGGAGGAACTGTCCGAGCTCAGCGCCACGGGCGAGGAGGTCTCGGAGGTGATCGGCTTCGTGCGACGCGTCGCGGACCAGACCAACCTGCTCGCCCTCAACGCCACGATCGAAGCCGCCAGAGCGGGCGAAGCCGGTCGAGGCTTCGAGGTCGTCGCCGGCGAGGTGAAGACCTTGGCTCGGACCACCAAGGAAGCCCTGGAACGCATCGAGAGCTCGGTCGAACGCATGGAACGTGCCCTCGAGCGTTCGGCCTCGGCGATGAGCGGCGCCGCGGGCGTGGTCACTCAGGTACGAGAGGCCTCCGGGCAACTCGCCGAGGTTGCCAGCTCCCTGGGCAACTAGAGGCCGCACGGACGTCGGGACACGCCGGACACCCCGGCCAGACGCACGGCAGCGGCACTACGCTGGCCGGTGCGGCACTCCGCGCGACCCGCGGACCCCGCACCGACAGCGCTGCATCGGTCGTGACCCGACCTCGAGCAGCGGACATGCGGTCACCGCACGAGCGGCGTTGACCGCCCACATGGGAGGAGCACGGCGTGAAGGGACCCTTCGCCCGGGAAGCTGGCCACGAGCAGGTGGTCTTCACACGCGACGATGCCTCAGGGCTGGCGTGCATCATCGCGATCCACTCGACCGCGTTGGGGCCGGCCCTCGGTGGGACACGGTTCCGGGCCTACGCGAACGAAGACGAGGCGCTCACCGACGTGCTGCGCCTGTCACGCGCCATGACCTACAAGACCGCCTGCGCCGGTCTCGACCTCGGCGGCGGCAAGGCAGTCATCGTCGGCGAACCCGAACAGCTCGCCAGCGAGGCCCTCTTCCGCGCCTACGGCCGCGCCATCGAGAGCCTCGGCGGCCGGTACATCACCGCATGCGACGTCGGCACCACCCCGGCGGACATGACCATCATCAAGCGCGAGACCCGCTGGGTCACCGGCGCCGATGAGATCGAGGGCGGCTCGGGCGACTCCGGAGTGGTAACCGCCCAGGGTGTCTACCTCGCCATGCATGCTGTCGCCGATGCGGCCTTCGGGACGCCATCGCTGAGCGGTCGGCACATCGCCGTCCAAGGCCTGGGCAAGGTCGGATACCGCCTCGTCGGTCACCTCGTCAGGGAGGGCGCGAAGGTCACCGTCGCCGACATCTCACCTGACGCCTTGGATCGTGTGGCGGGGCTCGACAACGTCGAGGTGGTGGGTGTCGACGACGTCCTGCTCACCGACGCCGACATCGTGTCCCCGAACGCCCTCGGTGGCGTGATCGACGAGACCCTCATCCCGAAGCTGCAAGCCAAGGTGATCTGCGGTGGTGCGAACAACCAGCTCGCGACCATCGAGGACGCCCAACGGCTCCACGACCGCGGCATCCTGTACGCGCCCGACTACGTGGTCAACGCCGGTGGAGTGATCAACGTCGCCAACGAGCTCCACCCGCTCGGCTACTCCGAGGAGCGCGCTCACCGGCGGGTCGATGCGATCCCGGCCACCCTGCGCAGCATCATCGAGGTCTCCCGCCGCGAGGACATCACCCCGGATGACGCGGCCCTGCATGTCGCCGAGGACCGCATCCACGCGGTCAGTGGAACGCGCCGCTTCTGGTTGCCGTCGAACTGACCAGCTGCACGGTTCAACCCGAACTGGTCCGGTCTACGCCGGTCCGGCTGGCCCGTGGGCTCCACCGCCCCCCGGATCTGATCCCGACGGTCCGGCCATCGCTGGTCGGGCCGGACCATCCGGCCCGTCGGACCGTCCCGGCCGATCGACGCATCCGACCGGACAGCCGGACAACCCCGCCCGACCGGACGAGATCGTGGGCGGACCTCACGGCTCGATGGTCACTCGGGTCGGACCGTTCTGTCCGGACGCAGCGTCCGGCGTGTTCCCAGCAGCGGCGGCAACCACTTCGCCCATCGCCCACGCGGGGAGCCCTCGGCCCTCGAGGAGCGCGAGTGCCCGTTCCGCCTCAGCCGGTGGGACCACCGCGACCATCCCCACCCCGCAATTGAAGGTCGTCCACATCTCATCGATGGCGACGGGGCCTCGTTCCGCGAGCCAGGTGAACACCGGCGGCCACTCCCAGGTTCCCGCGTCGACCCGCACCGCAAGCGTGTCCGGCAACACGCGCGGCAGGTTGCCCGGAAGCCCGCCGCCGGTGACGTGACAGAGCGCGTGGACCTCTACCTCGGCGTTGAGGGCGAGGCAGTCCAGCGCGTAGATCCGCGTGGGCTCGAGCAACTCCTCTGCAAGAGGGCGTCCCAGTCCGTGCTCTTCGGCCAGGTCGAGGCCGTCGACCACCTGCCGCACCAGCGAGTAGCCGTTGCTGTGCAAGCCGGACGATGCCATGGCGATCAGGACGTCACCGGCCTGGACACGTTCTGGGCCGAGGATGCGGTTCTTGTCCACGATCCCTACACCGAAGCCGGCCAGGTCGAACTCATCGGGCCCCAACAGGCCAGGGTGTTCGGCGGTCTCACCGCCGACGAGCGCGCAGCCCGCCTCGGCGCAGCCCTCCGCGATCCCCCGAACCAGCGCAGCGACGCGATCGGGGTCGACCTTGCCGACCGACACGTAGTCGTTGAAGAACAGCGGCTCAGCCCCCGTGACCACGAGGTCGTCAACGACCATCGCCACCAGGTCCCGGCCCACCGTGTCCAGGACATCGAGCTGGCGCGCGAGGTCGACCTTGGTGCCGACACCATCGGTGGAACTGACCAGGACCGGGTACTCGTACCCCTGCAGGTCCAGCGCGAACAGTCCACCGAATCCACCGATGCTGCCGAGCACCTCTGGCCGCGACGCACGAGCGAGGACGTCGGACAGGAGCTCAACGCTGCGATCTGCCGCATCGAGGTCCACGCCGGCTCCGGCGTAGGTCAACGGTCGACGGTCATCCGGGGTGTCGGTCATGGGCGGCGGTCCTCAGGGTGCGGGTGCGGCTGCAGATAGCAGGGTGCGGGTGCGGCGGAGCTGGGCGCATCAGGCGGAGGGTCGCGGGATGGATGGCGCAACGGGCGCGGGGACGAGAACGCTGGGCGTGGCACTCGGAAGGTGAGGGTGGTCGGCGCGGTGGCCGCTGGTCAACGGTTGCGCGGCAGACGCCACCGGCGACGCCACTGCCGCTCAGCGTCCGCGAAGGTGTCGAGCGGGTCGATGACGTCCTGAAGGGACTCCAGAAGTTCCTCGAGCTCGGAGGTCGTCGCCGCGACCTCGTCGACCTCGTCCAGGCCTCGTTCAGCGTCGTCGAGGGCCGCCTGACAGTCCTGCCAGTCCGACTCCAGCTCGTCGAGTCGCCAAGCAGGCATCCACTCGCGCGCATCCGCGATCGAACGACGAACCGCGTCGGTGCCGACCCCGATGGGTGCAGGCTCCACCCGTCCGGTGGGCAACGTGCCGAGTAGAACGCGGCGCCCAGCTTCGATCACCTCGGCGCAGTCGACGAAGCTCCACCACGCCGGGTGGAGTTCAGCAGGAAGGTCGGGCTTGCGACGGAGAACCATGACGCGAGTATGACCGAGGGACGGTCGTGAACGAAACGAGCGCGCCCACCTTCGGTGTGCTGCGCGGCCGCGGAACCGGGCCTCGGAGGTGTGTTTCCCCGGCGGCGGAGTCACTACCGTCAACGCAGATGCGTACGCTGGGCCGATCGTGAGTTCACCTGTCCCCCTCCCCGCCCTGCAGAGCGACCCGCTTATCGCGGCGCTCCGCGACCGCATCATGGTCTTCGACGGCGGGATGGGGACCTCGCTGCAGTCCGCCGATCTCGTCGCAGCCGACTTCGGAGGTGATGATCTCGACGGTTGCAACGAGATCCTGGTGCGCAGCCGGCCAGACGTCGTCGATCGCGTCCACCGCAGCTTCCTCGACGTGGGGGTCCACGCCGTTCAGACCAACACCTTCGGCAGCTCACCGTGGGTGCTCGACGAGTACGGACTCGGCGCGGACACCGAAGCACTCAACGAGCAGGCCGCGGCGATCGCCCGCACCGCTGCCGACGCCTACGCGGGCCCCGACGATCCCCGCTGGGTGATCGGCTCGATCGGGCCAGGGACCCGCTCCCCCACGTTGTCGCTCGGCAAGGATCCGAGCACGGCGAAGGACTTCATCGACGTCCCGACCATGGAGGAGGGCTACCGACGGCAGGTACGTGGCCTACTCGATGGCGGCAGCGATGCCCTGCTCGTCGAGACGTGTTTCGACCTGCTCCAGATCAAGGCCG
>SKNK01000230.1 GCA_007120565.1 Nitriliruptoraceae bacterium
AGAGGGTGGGGGGTGACCCACCGTGAGTTCACGTCGGGGGCGACGCGAGGAAGGCCAGGCCTCGATCGAGTTGATCGGCCTGACGCCGATCCTGCTGCTGGTCGCGCTGGGCCTCGCCCAGGCGCTGATGTTCGGGCACGTCGCGGTGTCGACCGAGCAGGCCGCCCGGACGGCGGCTCGCGTGGCGATGGCGAACGACAACCCCTCCGCAGTGCGTGCTGCAGCGACCGAGGCGTTGCCGCCGTCGTTGCGCTCGGAGGCGACGGTCACCTTCCCCTCGGGCCATGTCCGTCGCGTCTCCATCGAGGTGCAGGTCCCGTCGGTCGTCCCGGGTTTACCTCTCCCGGATCTCGCGATCACACGGAGTGTCGAGATGCCGGAGGTGAACCGGTGGGGCTGAAGGATCGCCGCACGAGCGGGCGCGGGCTTCTCCAGGACGATCAGGTCGCCGAGGTTCAGCGTCAGTCCGAGACCTCCTGGTACCGGCAGAAGGTGCTCGAGGAGGTCGACCTCGCTGAGCTGTCGACGCTGACCCCATCGCAGCGGCGAGCTCGTCTCGAACGTGTGGTCAGCAGGATCATCACCCGTGAGGGTCCCGTCCTGTCGACCGAGCAACGCACGAGCCTGATCCGCCGTGTCGTCGACGAGGCGCTCGGACTCGGTGTCCTCGAACCGTTGCTGAACGACCCCTCGATCACCGAGATCATGGTCAACGGCCACGAGGACATCTGGGTCGAGCAGAACGGCAACCTCCGCCAGGTGGAGACCACGTTCGTCAACGACGCGCAGCTGTTGCAGACCATCGATCGGATCGTGTCTGGGGTCAACCGGCGCGTCGATGAGTCCAGCCCGATGGTCGACGCTCGGCTGCCAACCGGGGAGCGGGTGAACGTCATCATCCCCCCGCTATCGCTCACCGGCCCGATCCTGACCATCCGCCGGTTCCCCCGAGCCTTCACCTTGGCCGAGCTCGTCGACAACGGAACGTTGGACGAGCCCGTGGCATCGCTGCTCTCGGCACTGGTCGAAGCGAAGTTCAACATCATCGTCTCCGGCGGTACGGGCTCGGGGAAGACGACCTTCCTGAACTCGCTCTCCGCGTTCATCCCTGCCGAGGAACGCATCGTCACGATCGAGGACGCGGCAGAGCTGCAGCTGCAGCAACCCCATGTGATCTCGCTGGAGTCGCGCCCCGCGAACGTCGAGGGCAGGGGACAGGTGACGATCCGCGACCTGGTCCGCAACTCCCTTCGTATGCGTCCGGACCGCATCATCGTCGGTGAGGTCCGTGGAGCGGAGACGCTGGACATGCTCCAAGCGATGAACACGGGTCACGAGGGGTCCCTCGCCACGGTCCACGCCAACTCCGCAGACGACGCGATCACCAGGCTCGAGACCTTGGCGTCGATGACCGAGCTGAACATCGCCTTCGATGCGCTACGCGATCAGGTTGCCGGTGCGGTCCACGCGATCGTGCAACTCGATCGCGGGGTCGACCGCGCCCGCCGCGTGGCAGAGGTTGCGGTGGTCGTCTCGAAGGGGCGCCACGACTTCGCTCTTCGCAACCTCGCACGGTTCGTGTCGGATCCGATCGGCCCGGATCGTGTCGTCCGGGGGGAGTGGAAACTGACCGAACCACCGCCCTTCGTGCTCGACCGGTTGGCTTCCGCGGGGGTCGAGTTCCCGGAGAACTTCGCGCGTCGTGCCCGCCCCGCTGACGGAGGCGCGTAGCCATGTATCCGCTCGCGCTCATCACGCTGTTCCTGACCACGGCGTTGGCGGTGTTCGGCATCGCACAGCTGGCGTCGGATGCGAGCGAGCGTTCCCACATCCGTGACCGCAACGCCTTGGCCGCGGCTGAGCGCAGCGATCGTCGACTCAGCAACCGGCTCGATCGGGCGTTCCGGCGTACCCGGCTCGGCGCCACGATCGACAACCACCTCGCGGGGGGCGGGGTGCACTGGCGGCCCCTCACGTTCCTCGCGTTCAGCGTGGCGGCCGCGATCGCTGCCTTCGTCCTGGTCGACGCCGTGTTGCCCCTTTGGATGTCGGCACCTGCGGGGGTCGGTGGTGGCTATGCCGTGTGGGCGTTCGTGGAACGGGCACGACGTAAGCGCAAGGAACGCTTCCTGGGCCAGCTTCCCGACATCGCTCGGATGATCGCGAGTGGTTCCCAGGCAGGGCTCTCGCTGCAGAGTGCCTTGGAGCTCGCGGCTAGCGACCTGGACGAGCCTGCCGGCGAGGAGCTACAGCGTGTTGCCACGCAGGTTCGGCTCGGCCAGAACATGGAGACGGCGTTGCGCGACATGGTCGCGCGCATGCCATCGAGGGACGTCGGCGTGATGGTCTCCACGCTGGTGATCCAGCAGCGTGCCGGTGGTGACCTGGTGTCCGCGCTGAGTGATCTGTCCGATGCTCTGGAGTCCCGTCGCCAGACCGCACGTGAGATCAAGGTGATGCTGGTCGGCGCGGTCTTCACCGCCTACGTGATCCCCGTTCTGGTGGTCGGCCTGCTCCTCATCCTCAACCTCTCCACCCCTGGGGCCCTGGAGGAACTGACCTCGAGCCTGCTCGGTCGGGTCGTGTTGGTCGTGTCGGGGACGCTCATCCTCGTCGGCTACCTGATGATCCAGCGCATCACGAAGGTCGAGCGATGATCCCTGGGCTCGTGGGACTCGCCGCGCTGGCTGCCTACATCGTCGTACTGATCGGCTGGCGGTGGTACCGATATGCGGGACCTGAACTGGTGGTCCGCGAGGGGGTCGTCTACGAGACCCAACCCGAGCGGAGCTCGCTCGGTGACCGTCTGGCCGATGCTGCTGCTGACCGGTTCGCCGCCGGGGTTCTGGCCCGGTTGGGGCCCCACCGGGTCGAGGCGATCCGGCGACGACTCGAGAGTGCCGGGAGGCCGAACGGTCTCACGCTGGAGGGGTACGCGGGCCGCAGGATCGTGTTCACCCTGCTCTTCTCCGTGCTCGCAGCGATCCTCTTCCTGAGCGTCTCGAGGTTCCTCGCCGTCGTGGTGTTCCTCTTCGGATGGTTCTTCGTCGACCTGGGTCTGCGACAGGAGGCAACCAAGCGTCAGGAAGACATCGACCGTGACCTCCCCGACTTCCTCGACATCCTTGCCGTATCCGTTCGGGCGGGGTTGTCGTTCCGTGGCGGGATCCTTCGGGTCTGCGAGGCCGTTCCGGGGCCCCTTGCCGACGAGATGCTGACCGCCCTACGCAAGATGGATCTCGGGGAGAGCCGTCGCAGCGCGATGCTGGACCTGCGGGACCGCAACGAGTCCGAGGTGTTGGGTCGTTTCGTCTCGTCGTTGCTCCAGGCCGAAGAACTGGGGACGCCACTAGCAGACACCTTGACCCAGATCGCCGATGAGATGCGTCGAGAGGCTGCCGCCCTGGCCCGACAGAGAGCCGCCCGTGCGGCCCCACGAGTCAGCCTGGTCGTCACGCTGATCATCGTCCCCGCGGCGCTGCTGCTGATGGTGACCGGTCTGCTGATCGGCACCGAGTTCGACCTGGGGGTGTTCGATGCCTGACACGACATCGGCGGGGGTCGCCCAATCGTCAGAGCTCGGTGCCGTCGCTCGGGGAGTGATGCTCCTGCGGCTCGGGTCGATCGCGTTGAGCGTGCCGACCTTCGCCCTCACCAACGACGAGGATCTGCTGCTCAGCCTCGTCGTGCTCGGGCTCGTGCTCGCTGGTTCGTTGACACCGCTGCTGCTGTGGAACCGCCTCAAGCACGCGCTGCTCCGCCATCCGTTGTTCCTCGGCGCCGACATCGGTCTGACGGTCGCCTTCCTGGCCATCGCCGGAACCGCAGCTCCGTACGTCGTTGCAACCCTGGCAACGGCGTTCCTCGCGGGCCTGCTGTACCGCTGGGGTGGGGCGGTGGTCGCCGCGATCCTGCTCGGCTCCGTCTACACCGTGATCTCGCGTGCGCAGCTGCCAGCCGAGGTGGCGTTCGGTGAGGATCCGTGGTTCGTGATCGCCGCGCTGTATCCGCTGGTTGCTGCGGCGGGGGTAGGCCTGGCCGGTCTGTTGGACAGGCTGGAGGCGTCGCGTCGCTCCGAAGCGCGCGCGGCCGAGGCCATGGCTGCAGCACAGCAGCGAGCCCGGCTCGCCCGAGACCTGCATGACTCCGTCGGGAAGACGCTGCATGGCATCGTCCTGACCGCGCAAGCCATCGGGAAGGCGACGGACGGGGAGGTCGCTGCTGGTGTCTCCGCCATCGAACGCGGAGCCCGCGTCGCGGTTGGGGAGGCGCGGCAGCTGATCAGCGACCTTCGCTCCACCACGCCCGAGCAGAACCTCGAGACAGCTCTTGCGCCGGTGCTCACGGCTTGGGACGCGACGAACGAGGTGTGCCTCCACGTCGACCTCCAGCCGCTCCCGTCCCTTCACGGCGAGGTCGCCGCCGAGGTAGTGGCGGTGGTCGGCGAAGCCTTGGAGAACGTGTCGAGGCACGCCCAGGCCGACGAGGTGTGGGTGCGGATGTGGCAGGACGACGGCCGACTTCACGTGTGTGTTCGGGACGATGGCATCGGCATCGCTCCGGGGCGCCTCGCCAGTTCCGTCGCTGAAGGGCACTTCGGCCTGGTCGGCATCCGCGAGCGCATCGCGTCTGTGGATGGGGAGTTCAGCCTCGACACGGACGCCGAACAGGGGACCGAGGTTCGGGTCAGCGTGCCGATCGCGGAGATGGCAGCGACACCGTCTGAGGTGTCAACATGATCCGCGTGCTGGTCTGCGATGACAACCCGATCGTGCGCGAGGGGTTGGTTGCCGTTCTCGGGACCTTCGACGACCTCGCCGTGGTCGGTGAGGCCGCCGACGGCCGTCACCTGGTCGCGGAGTACCGCCGCCTCACGCCGGATGTGGTGGTGCTGGATGTGCGGATGCCTGGCTGGGACGGCATCACCGCCTTGGCAGAGCTCGGCCCCGACGCGCGGGTGCTGATGCTGACCTACAGCGGCGAGGTAGAG
>SKNK01000220.1 GCA_007120565.1 Nitriliruptoraceae bacterium
CTCGGTGTCGAGGTCGGCCCTGCCGGGCTCCAGGATCTGTTCGTCCACCTCACCGAGCCGTCGGAGGAGCGGGTATGAGCACGGCATCGCTTGCGCCAACCGCTCCGCTGACGATCCTGCGCCATCGCTTACGGCGGGAGGTCGTCGACACGCCGATGATCTTCGGCGTCGTCTTCGCCCTCACGATGGCGATCACGCTGCTGGTGTCGATGTTCACGCCGGTCAGCATCAGTGCCTGGGATCTCGCGACCCAGTTCGTGCGGTGGTACGCCGCTGGTCTCGGCGTGTACGTGACCGCCGTCTACCTGCCGATCTACATCACGCACGGCTACACCCGTCGCGCCTTCCTTCAGCAGCTCCCGATCTTCGTAGCCGCGGCCACCGCGTTGGCGGCGGTGCTCGTGGCGCTGGGCTATGCCGTCGAGCATGTGGTCTACCGGGTCGCCGGTTGGGACCAGCAACTGACCAGCGACCATCTGTTCACGGTGCCAACGGAGTTCGGGTTGGTCGCCCTCTCGTTCGGGCTGGTCATCCTGGTGTACGTGGTCGGTGGTGCTCTGGCCGGAGCGGCGTTCTACCGCAACTTCCTGGTCGGGTTCGCGCTGATCCCCCCGCTGTTCGGGGCCGCGGCCCTGACCGAGGTGTTCCGCGGTGGAGTGCCGGTGCCGGGATCCTTCCCCTCGTGGGTGATCGGATCCATCGAGAGCGCGCCGGTCGTAGCGACCGGTGTCTTGGCGGCGGGGTTGGTCGTGGTGATGGGTGTGCTGCTGTGGTGGCTGGTCCGTGACCTGCCGATCCGGTCCAAGCCGGCCTGATCGTTGGCCGTGCCTCCGGGGCGTCGCGTCACACCTTCAGATCCCGTTGGCGGAAGGTGAGCAGGCCGATCACGGCGAAGGCCGCCGCGATGCTGGTGAGCGCCAGGAGCGGTCCTACGGCGAGGTCCTCCGCAGGAACCGCAGGTACGTGGGTGAAGGGGGACAGGTTCATCACCGCCTGTGGAACGCCCAACAGTTCCCCGAGTTGACCGAGGGCGAAGCTGGCAGCGAGCGCGGCCCAGCCGATCCCTACCGCCAAGCGAGGGACGACCCCGAACACCAGTGTCACGAGGCCGGCGAGCAGCAGTGCTGCCGGGAGCTGGACCGCCCCAGCGCTCAGGAAGGACGTCAACCCGGTTGCCAGGTCGCCGGTCACGATGCCGTAGCTGGTGCCGGCGAACAGACCGGCAACGCCGACGATCGACGCGGTGCCCACCACCACGAAGGTGGCGTTCGCGCCGAGCCAGCGGGAACGGCTGAGCGCCGTCGCCAACAGGGGTTCGAGACGCTCACTGGACTCTTCGGTTTGGGCGCGTAGCACCGACTGGATGGCGAACCCTGCGGTGGCGATGCCGACGATGCCCATGACGAAGGCCATGTAGACGTCCAGCATCGAACCTCCCGCCGCCATCTGTTCGAAGGTCGCGGCGAGTTCCTCACTGAGCCCGACGAGTTCCTCGGCTCCGTCTCCGAGGGCACCCAGCGCACCCGCGACCACCGCTGCCCCGACCATCCAGGCCAGCAACATGCCCCGTTGGAGCCGCCAGGTGAGCCGCAGCGGCGTGCGCAGCCGTCCCCCTGCCGTCGGCGGGCCGGGCCGGGTCGGCAGCAGCGCGCCACCCAGATCGCGTCGGCTGCTGAGGGCGAAGGCGATGGCGATCAGGATCGCGGCCAACGCGGCGAACAGGATGAGCACGGACCACTGGTCCCCACCGAAGGGGCGGACCTGTTGGCCCCACCCGATGGGGGACAGCCAACTCGGCCAGGCGCTGATCAGCTCGACCCCGCTCTCGGCAACCTCGCCGGCAGCGTCGCCGACCGCTCGGAGCAGGTAGGCGACCCCGAGCGCAGCGCTGGCCAGTCCCGTGGCGGCCCGTTGACTCTCCGCGAGCTGAGCGGTCACCGAGGCGATCGCGGCGAAGGAGAGGCCGACACCACCGAGTGCAACGCCGGCGGCCAGGGAACCAGCAACGGGCAGGCCCTGCGCGAGCAGGGCGCCGGTGGTCACGGCGGCGAGTGCCACGTTGGCGGCGGTGACGAGCAGCAGCGCAGCGGTCAGGCGTGCCTGGTGGCCGACCACCGCCGACCCCAGCAGCTCGGCCCGGCCGGTCTCCTCGTCCTGGCGGGTGTGACGGGTCACGGTCTGGATGCTCATCAACCCCGCGAGGATGGCCAGCACCCCGAAGGCCTCGGTCATGGTCAGCGCCCCCACGCTGGCACCCATCGCGGGACCGTCGAACGCGCGTGCCATGCGGTTCGCCGCGGTGAAGGCCGCCGCCATCTCGCGCTCTGCCTGACTGGTGTAGAGCCCCGCGACACTGGCGACGCTGGCGATCACCAACAGCCCGAGGGCCACGACCCAGACCGTGAGCACGATCCGGTCGCGACGGATCGCCAACCGCAGGAGCCGCAGGGTGCCGGTGGTCGCGGTCACGTCGCATCCGATCCTGCGGACCCGTCGAGGTCGTCGCCGTAGTGGCGGAGGAAGAGCTCGGCCAGGGTGGGTGGGGTGCTGGTCAGCGCGCGCACCTCGTGGTCGGTGAGGTGACGGAGTGTGGCGTCGAGATGGTCCGGGTCGACCTCGAACCGCGCACGGTCACCCTCCACCTCGACGTCGTGGACCCCGTGCCGTTCGTCCAGGCCCTGGATCGGGCGGGCGGTCTGGACGGTGACCGAGGTCCGGGTCAGGTGGCGGAGCTCGGTCAAGGTCCCCGACTCCACGATGCGGCCGTGGCGGATGATGCTGACGCGATCGCACAGCGCCTCGGCCTCGGCCAGGACGTGGCTCGAGAGCAGCACCGTGCGACCGGCATCCGTGGCCTCGCGCACCACCTGTTCGAAGCGCGCCGCCATCAGCGGGTCGAGGCCGGAGGTTGGCTCGTCGAGCAAGAGCAGGTCGACGTCGGCGGCGAAGGCCGCGATGATGGCGATCTTCTGCCGGTTGCCCTTCGAGTAGGTCCGGCAGCGCTTGGTGGGATCGAGCTGGAACCGATCGATCAGCTCCCCGCGTCGTGTGGGATCCAACCCCCCGCGTAGGTCGCCCAGCAGGTCGATCACCTCGCCGCCGGTGAGGTTGGGCCACAGGTGGACGTCGCCGGGGACGTAGGCCAGCCGACGGTGCAGGGAGACCGCGTCGTGCCAGGGGTCACCGCCGAGCACGCTCACCGCCCCGCCGTCGTGACGGAGCAGTCCCAACAGCACCCGGATGGTGGTGGTCTTCCCCGCACCGTTGGGGCCGAGGAAGCCGTGGGTCTCTCCACCCTCCACCGCCAGGTCGAGTCCGTCGAGGGCGCGAACCTTCCCGAAGCTCTTGGTCAACGCGCGGGTCTCGATCGCCATCGTCATGAGGGTTCCCATCGTGGTCGTGGGCTGGGAGCGCGGCCAGGGGCCACGGTCCTCGTGACGCTACCTAGAAATGATAGTGACTGTCAACTGCGAGCGACTGTCGTGCGCTACCGTCGGGGGATGGACGATCTCGGACTGCGCGCACGCAAGCGGCTCACGGCCATGCGCCGCATCCAACACACCGCCTTCGAGCTGTTCGAGCGCGATGGCTTCGAGGGGGTGACGATCGAGCGGATCGCGGCAGCTGCCGAGGTGTCCCCGAGCTCGGTGTACCGCTACTTCGGCACCAAGGAACAGCTCGTCCTCTGGGACGAGTACGACCCCACGGCGTTCCAGTACTTCGCCGACGAGCTCGAACACCACCCACCCCTGACGGCGATGCGGGTGGCGGTCGCGGCGGTGGGGGAGGCCTTCTTCGGCAGTGATCGGGACCGCATCGTCCGGATGGTGCGCTTCGCCTACGAGGAGCCGTCCGTCAGGGCCGCGATGCTCGAGCAGCTCGAGGACGCGGCGCAGGCGATCGCCGCGATGGTTGCCCACGCGCACCGTCGCGATCCCCTCGACCTCGACGTGCAGGTGTTCGCCAAAGCCGTGACCGGAGCCATCGAGATCAGCTTCCGTCACTGGTACCGCCAGGACTTCGGTCCCCCTCTCCAGGAGATCATGGATCGGGCGTTGGCGTTGCTCGGTGAGGGGCTCGACCTAGGGCCGCCACCAACCTGAGTGGTCGATGCTGCCTGAGGGGTCGGCGCCACCTGCGCTCAGGTGTGCCGTCGGTAGGCGAGCATCGTCAGCGGACCGAACACCAGGACCAGGCCAGCGCTGATCAGCAGGACGATCAGGATCTCGGCGCCCACGTCACCGCCGTGCATCAGCCCGCGGTTCGCGGTCACCAGGATCGTGATCGGGTTCACCTCGACGAACGAGGCGAGCCATCCCGGCAGGGTCTCGGGCGGAACGAACACGTTGCTGACGAAGGTCAGCGGGAACAGCACCATCATCGAGGCTGCCATCAGGGCGTTCTCGGAGCGCATCTTCAGTCCCAGCAGGGTCCAGATCCACGACAGCGAGAAGCTGAACACCAGCAGCAGGGCGATCCCCGCGAAGATGCCGAGGTAGCCGGCCTCGGGTCGGAACCCGAGGGCCATGCCGAGGCCCAGGATGACCGCCGACGCGATGGTGTACCGAACCGCGTCGGCCAACAGCGCACCGACCAGCGTCGACGGACGCCAGATCGGCAGGGACCGGAAGCGGTCGTGGACGCCTTTCTCGATGTCGCGGTTCAACGTGAGCCCCGTGTACATCGTGATCATCGCGACGGTCATCACCAGGATGCCGGGCAGCACCTCCTGGAGGTAGGCGCTGGTCGAACCGGCCACCGCTCCACCGAACAGGTAGGTGAACATCAACAGGAAGATGATCGGGAACATCGTCACGTCGAACAGTTGCTCCGGGACGTGCTTGATCTTGAGCATCGCCCGCCACCAGAAGGTGAACGAGGCCGACCATCGGCCGGGCAGGTCCGGCCGTTGGCCTGTGGCCAGCACGTTGCGGATCGCTTCGGCCTCCAGCGCCGGGTCGGTGACCCCGTTGCGCGACGGAGA
>SKNK01000518.1 GCA_007120565.1 Nitriliruptoraceae bacterium
GGCGACCGCAACAAGGGCGGCGATACCCGCGAACGCAACAAGGGCGGCGATGCCCGCGAACGCAACCAGGGAACCGGGACCCGTGACCGCAGCAAGGATGGCGAGACCGGTGACCGCGCCAACGGAAGCGACACCCGCGAGCGCACCACCGACCGTCCTGACCGCGGCCGCGATGCCGAGGCGAAGGACCGCCGAGGTTCGGGTCCGTCCGACACCGGCGAAGAGCGCGTTCGGACACGCACCCGGACCCGGTCACGCACGGGCGATGGAGCCGCAGACGACGCAACGGGCGGCGCGAACGCCCCGCGCACCCGTGCTCGCTCCGGCGGGTCCCGCTCTCGCGCCGGGAAGGGCGACGACCGCAACTCTGGAGGCGGTGCCCGTGACCGGGACGACGACAACGGTGGCAACCGCGGCAAGAGCAACGACAACCGCGGCAAGAACGACGACGGCGGGAACGGCAGCAACGGCGGCAAGAACGACGACGGCGGTGACCGTCCCAAGAGCAACAGTGGGTCGGGACGTTCCCGCTCCGGATCGTCGAGCAGTAGCCGGTCCCGTTCGGGTTCCGGGCGCTCCCGGGGAGGCGGAAACCGGGGAGGCAACCGCGCGAGCGACAAGCGCGACGACGGCGGCGACCGGTCCGGAGGCCGCTCGGGCGGCAAGCGATCGGGTGGAAGCCGTGAGGCCGAGCGTGATCCGGCGGTGACGCTCGCCCCGCGTGGCTCCGAAGCCCGCGGCGAGGGCCAACCGCAGTTGGCTCGGCGTGTCCGGGTGGAGAAGCTCCCCTAACGCCGTCAGTCGGTCGGCGGTCGCGACAGCAGCGCTCGCAACGACGGGCCGGGCGTCACCACGAGCCAGGCTCTGCGGGAGCATGCGGGGCAACGCGACCACAGCCGCCGCGACAGCGGGTTGAAGACCCAGGGAGGTCGCAGCAGCTGCACCGCCTCGCCGGCGCCAAGCCCGAGCTGCGTCGCGCAGCGCTCACACCGCACCTCGACCGGCGCCGTTGGCCGTGCGCTCGGCGCCGTGGAGTAGAGGGCTTCCTTCCCGGACCGGTCGCGATCACGGGACTCACCGGGGTCGGGACGCCGCACGCGGTCGAACCCCGTTCGGGGTGACGATCCCTCAGCCACCGGAGGCCCCATCGGTCGCGGCTCGATCCTCCGCGGACGGCCCGACCACGCGGTCGCGCTGCTCCGGGGACCATCCCGCGGCAGCGAGCAGGCCCTCATCGGCGGGCAGCCCGGCCAGCTCGCGAGCGATCGAACGGTAGGCCGCCGTGCCAGGTACGTCCGAGCCGGTCCCGATCATGCTGACCCCTACGGAGGGAGACTCGGCGAAGCGGATCGACTTGCGGACGGGAGGCCCGATCAGCGGCAGCTCGTACCGGCTGAGCAGATCACGCAGCACCTCGCGAGTGTGCCGAGGCCGGGGGTCGAACATCGTCGCGATCAGCCCCCGCACCCGTAGTGCGCGGTTGGTGAGCCTCCGCACGTCCCCGACGGTCTCGAGCAGTTGCGACACACCGCGATGCGACAGCGTTTCGCACTGCACCGGGATGAGCAGCTCATCTGCTGCGGTCAACCCGTTGATCGTCAGTACGCCGAGGGAAGGGGCGCAGTCGATGAACACGGCGTCGTAGCTGTCGAGCAGTTCCACGAGTTCCCCGCGCAGGAGGTACTCACGTCCGGTCCGCGACAGCAGGGTGACCTCGGCGCCAGCCAGATCGATGTTGGCGGGTGCGACATCGATCTCGCCGTGTTGCACGATCGTGTCGACGAGTTTGGCGCGCCCGACGACGGTGTCGTTGAAGGAGGGGCTCATCTCGTCGGGGTCGTAGCCCAGCGAGAACGTCAGACACGCCTGCGGGTCGAGGTCGACGACCAGGACCGCTCGGCCAAGCTCCGCCATCGCCGCCGCGACATGCAGCGCGGTGGTGGTCTTGCCCACCCCGCCCTTCTGGTTGGCGACGGCGTAGACGGTCGCGGCCACGTCCGTCCTCTCACTTCGTCGTCGTTGCGGTTCTCCCGCAGACTACCCCTGCACCCGCCGTCGACCGCCTCGCGGACACCGCCGGACGACGGGAGACCTCCGCACCGCAGAGCAACAGCTACCTTGGCGACGCGGGACCGCAAGGGGTGGACGGACGTGGGGCAACCAACGAGGGCGAGGACACACACGCGCGGGCTCGCGGCGATCGCCGCCGCCCTGGCGCTCCTTGTCGCCTGCGGCACCCCCGACGACCGCGAGCAGCCCACGCCGACCGGCACCACCGAGGCCGACACGGAGGCCGACACCGAGACCAACTCGGTCGAGGAGGCGCCCGAGCCCCCAGCCGACGAGCCATCGGAGGACCTCAGCGCCGAGACCGACGGCGCCGACACGGATCCGGGTGAAGAGGGTTCCGCCACCCCGGGCACCTCCGGTTCCGGCAGCGTCTCCGGCGACCTCGAGGTGCACTACCTCGACGTCGGTCAGGCCGACGCAACGCTGCTCCTCCACGACGAGGTGGCGGTCCTCATCGACGCGGGAAACTGGCAACGCTCGGACGTGGTACCCGCGCTGCAGAGCGCGGGGGTCGAGACGCTCGACCTGATCGTCATCACCCACCCGCACGCCGACCACATCGGCCAGTTCGACCAGATCATGGATGCGTTCGAGGTCGCCGAGGTGTGGTGGTCGGGGTCGATCACCACCACCCAGACCTTCGAGCGGGCGGTCGCCGCCCTGGAGCGTTCCGACGCCGCGTACGAGGAGCCACGGGCGGGCGCGAGCACGACCATCGGCCCGCTGGCCATCGACATCGTCAACCCGCCGGCAGGGGTGGGCTTGAGCGACCTGCACGACGCCGGACTCGGCCTGCGGATCACCTACGGCGAGGTGTCGCTGCTGTTCACCGGCGACGCCGAGGCAGCCACGGAGTCGCGGATGGTCTCCAGCGCCGCCGAGTACCTCACCGCCGACGTCCTGCAGCTCGGCCATCATGGCTCGAACACCTCGACCACCGCCAACTTCCTGGCCGCCGTCGATCCCGCCGTCGCGATCTACTCCGCCGGGTCGGGCAACCAGTACGGCCACCCCCACGCCGAGGTGGTGGACCGCGTCACCGGGGCGGGGATCGACCTGTACGGCACCGACGTGCACGGCACGGTGGTGCTCACGACCGACGGTTCGAGCTGGGACATCACGGCCCAGCGGCAGGGCACCCCGACCTCCGGCGGAGACGGTGGCGGGGCGAGTTCCGGCGGCCAGGGGTCGTCCGGGGGCTCGGGCAGCGGATCCGGATCCTCGGGCGGGTCGGAAGCCGGACCGAGTAGCGGATCCGGATCGTCGGGCGCCTGCGCCCCAGATCAGGTCGACATCAACTCGGCCGGGTTCGACGACCTCCAGCGGATCCACCAGATCGGCCCGGACCGCGCCCAACAGATCCTCGAGCTCCGTCCCTTCTCCTCGGTCCACGCCATGGACCGCATCAGCGGGATCGGCCCCGCTCGGGTCACCGAGATCATCGAGGAGGGGATCGCCTGTGCCGGATGACATCGACGAGACGACCGCTGACCGAGCCGAGCACGACGGGGGCGACGATGCGGACCGAGAGGTCCGGTCGGAGGCACCGCCGATCGCCGCCGATCGTGCCGTCATCGACCGCGTGGTCGACGGGGTCACCGCGGTCCTGCTCGTCGGCGCGGAGGAACGTCCGCTGGATCTACCCGTATCCACACTGCCCGAGGGGGCAACGGACGGAACGTGGCTCCACCTCGACCTGACCACGGATCCGCCCACGGTGCTTGGCGTCGACCGCCAGCTCACGGAGCAGCGATCCGAGGACCTCGAGGGACGACTACGGGACCTGCGCCGGTCGCGAAGCGGAGGCCGGTTCGACTGAGCCTCGCCACGCGGGGTGGACCCCGGTTCGACTGAGCTTCGCCACGCGGGGCGGAGGCCGGTTCGACCGAACCTCGCCGCAGGCCAGGGAGATCACCCAGAGCGCTAGGGTCGCCGCAGCCTGTTCGCACGCGCCGTCAGAGGTCGTCGATGACCGATCAGCCCGACCAGTTGGCCCGCCGCCTGGGGACCGGCGACGCGGTCGTGATCGGGCTGGGCGCGATGATCGGCGCCGGGGTGTTCGCCGCGCCCGGACCGGCGGCCGCAGCGGCCGGATCCTGGCTGTTGCTCGGCCTGGCGTTGGCCGCGATCGTGGCCTACGCGAACGCGACCTCCTCGGCCCAGCTCGCCGCGCTCTACCCCGAGTCGGGTGGGACCTACGTCTACGCCCGGGAACGGCTCGGGGGCTACTGGGGGTTCCTGGCGGGGTGGAGCTTCGTCGTCGGCAAGACCGCCAGCCTGTCCGCGATGGCACTCACCTTCGGCGCGTACCTCTCCCCCGACCTGGCGCGACCGATCGGCATCGGCGCGGTCGTCGCCATGACGGTCGTGAACTACCTCGGCGTCAGGAAGACAGCCTGGTTGACCCGGATCATCGTGGCGATCGTCCTCGCGGCCCTTGCCGTGGTGGTCGCGGCGCCGCTACTGGGCGGCGCTGCGAGCTTGGATCGCCTCGACGCCACACTCCCCCACGGCCCCCTCGGGGTGCTCCAGTCCGCTGGCCTGCTGTTCTTCGCCTTCGCGGGGTACGCGAGGCTCGCCACGCTCGGCGAGGAGGTGCGGGATCCCCACACCACGATCCCCCGGGCGATCCCGATCGCCCTCGGGCTGGTCGTCACGATCTACGTGATCGTCCTGGGCAGCGCGCTCTTGAGCGTCGGGCCAACGGTCCTCGCCGAGTCCCCCGCGCCACTGGTCGCGGCGGTCGAGGCCAGTCCCTGGCCGGGGTTGGCGCCAGCGATCCAAGCCGGGGCCGCCGTGGCCGCCCTGGGAGTGCTCCTGTCGCTGCTGGCCGGTATCAGCCGAACGACGCTGGCGATGGCCCGCCGACGCGAGCTCCCACGGATCCTCGATGCGGTGCACCC
>SKNK01000147.1 GCA_007120565.1 Nitriliruptoraceae bacterium
CGCAGGGTGTCGATGACCTCCACCAGCACATCACAGGACGCCGCAGGCCCCTCAACGAGCGGATCAGGCAGCCACCCCGAACGCCCACGACCAGGTTCCGGACCGTCCTCGAACGAGGACGGACCAGTCGCTGTAGCGGGAGGCTGGATGGTCGCGGTCATGGACCGAGTATGGCAGCCACCTGCGACACCGAACCGATCGATCCGCAACCTGTGGACGAAGCCGAGACAGTCCGCCAGACCTGCATCTCACCGATCGATCAGCAGGTCGGTGGCAAAGGGTTCGTCGCGTGGCTCCGGTGCCACGGCCGGCCACCCGACGGCGATCAGTCCCAGGGGCTGCCACGAGGCGTCGAGGTCGAGGGCCTCGCGGACGGTGGGCGCGCAGAACAGCGTCGAGGAGATCCATGCAGCGCCGAGGCCGTACGCCGTGAGAACCACCTGCAGGTTGGCCAGCGCTGCACCCCCGCTCAGGAGGAACATGTCGCGCTCGGCATCGGTCCTCCGCGGGTCCGGATAGGAGTGAGCGCCGTCCAACACGACGAAGGGCGCCAGGAGCGTCGGTGCCGTACGCAGGATGGCATCGGAGGCGGCGATCCGTCGGTCGATGGTCTCCGGCGACTCGCCATCACGGCGGAGGTCGGCTCGCCAACGCTCGGCCATGACATCGAGCAGGCGGGTGCGGGTCCGGTCGCGGAGGCGAACGAAGCGCCAGGGCTGTGTGTGGTGTGGCGCGGGCGCGGTAGCGGCCGCGGTGACCGCTCGTTCGAGCAGGTCGGTGGGGACGGGACGATCAGGGTCGAAGCGTCGGATGGTCCGGCGGGCCCGCACGCCGTGGTCCACAGCGGTGGGGCCGCCCGTTGCGAACAGATCCTCGGCCAGGGGACGGATCAGGTCGGCGCCCGTCCCGGGGTCGCCGGACGGGAGGCCGCGCACGACGACGAACGGGGTGCCGCTGGACTTGGTGCGGACCAGGTCGGCTGCGGCTGCCACCTCGTCGGCGATGGCGGCTTCGGTGACCTCGAGGGGACGCCCGTCAAGGTCGGTTCCTCCCCGCTCATCCCGCATCGCTGCGGTTCCGGCGACACCGAGCGCGACGTCGGTCTGCCCCATCCGCCACGGGCGTCCGAAGGTGTCCGAGATGATCACCCCGATGCGTGCGCCGGTGCGTTCGGCCAACCGTTCGTGGAGGTGGGCAGCCGAGGCGTCGGGGTCGTCGGGAAGCAGCAATGCCTCCCCTTCGGCGAGGTTGGACGCATCGACCCCGCCGTTGGCCGCGACGAACCCATGGTGGGTGCGCGTGACTAGCACCCAGGGGGCGTCTGCAACGATCGCCGTGGCGTGTTCGCGTGCCAACTGCCGGCGTCCCTGGCGCGGATCCTCGGTGTCGCTGGCGGGTGGAAGGGCGACCTGTTGCCCTTCCACCAGGCTGACGACCTTGGATGCGACGCAGACCACGTCACCGTCGAGCAGGGTGATGCCAGCGATGTCGGCGGCCCGGAGCAGTTCGGCGGCGAGGTCGTCGCCCCGCTGGAACCGGTGGGTCGTTGGCAGGGCAAGAACCTCGAGGTGGGGCGCCATCATCGCGCCGCCAGGTCGCTGGCCAACGCCAAGCAGGTCCTGGCCAGTGACGCTGCTACTTCGACGTCGTCCATGATGGTGTCGGTGGCGACACACACGGGACCGGAGGCGCTGATCGCGGCGCGCGACTCGGCATCGCGCTCGTCGATCACCCAGCCGTCGATCAGGTCGCCGTAGTGTGCGGCGACCCCTGCGGCGGACACCTCGGCGCCGACAGCGGGGAGCAGGCGATGTGCCATGCCGCGGACGACCTCGCCGCCGATGATCGGTGAGACGCCGACCACCGGAGCCTCGGTGGCGGCGATCGCCTCTCGGATGCCGGGGATCGCCAGGATCGTGTCGATCGATACCACCGGGTTCGACGGGGCGATGAGCACCGCGTCTGCACCCATCAGTGCCTCGACCACCCCGGGTGCTGGCCGGGCTGCCTCGGCACCATCGAGTTGCACGGATGCGACCGGTGGCTGTGCGCGCTCCCGGACCCAGTACTCCTGGAAGTGCAGGTCGGTGCCGTCTGCGGTGGTGATGACGGTGGCGACGGGGTCGTCGGTCGCGGGGATGAGGCGGATGGGTACCCCGAAGGCCGCAGCGACCTCCTCGGTGACCACGGAGAGGGGCACCCCCTGTGCGAGGCGCATCGACCGGTGCAGGTGTACCGCGAGATCGCGATCGCCGAGGGTGAACCAGTCGTCGTGGCCGAAGCGGGCGAGCTCCTCTGCCACGGTGAACCGTTCGTCGGCACGTCCCCACTGCTGTTGGGGGTGGACGACGCCACCGAGCCAGTAGGTGATGGAGTCGAGGTCCGGGC
Organism: Nitriliruptoraceae bacterium; assembly: GCA_007120565.1. Classification (GTDB taxonomy): domain Bacteria; phylum Actinomycetota; class Nitriliruptoria; order Nitriliruptorales; family Nitriliruptoraceae; genus CSSed11-175R1. Next base: position 2,389 of record SKNK01000147.1, read on the forward strand.
AGATGCGCAGGCCGAACCTCGTCAGATCGTCCCCGACGTTGACGATGGCCGCGATCTGGTCCGGAGCGACGGCTGCGCTGAGGCCACGCAGGAACCGGGCGGCACCGACGCCGCCGGCGAGGACCGTGTACACGCCTACCTCCCGCTCGGGCAGCCGCAGCGTAGGGGCGCCACCCTCCGTGGGTGACGGTCGGGACGCACGGACCGGCGGTTGCTCCATCGCGGGCCATCAGGCGCGGTGAGCCGGGGAGGTCGGGGGCTAGCTGCGGGTGACCGGTTGGGTGTCGGTCGCCTGGGGTGTGTCGAGGGAGATCGGCCGGGGCTCGGAGCCCTGCTCGGGTTCCGGGGTCGGCGAGCCGCTGGCAGATCCGGCGGGGTGATCCGAGGAGGGGGGCGCAACCGAAGGGGCTTCCGCCTGCTGAGGGACAGTGGACGTGGGTGGTGCTGTCGGCTCAGGTGGGGCGGTGGACCTCGACGAGGTGACGTCGAAGACGCGCGGGCGCGGGATGATCTCCTCGCAGGTCGTCGGAGCGGGGAGCTCCTGCGCGGCAGCGAGCAGGTTGCCCTGAGCGCCGTGGGCGCCGAGGTCCTGCCATGCGGCGAGGTCCTGCTCGGTCTCCACGCCCTCGACGATGAGCTCGGAGTTGATCCGCTGAGCGAAGTGGATCAGGCTGGAGGCCAGGGCTTGGCGGACGGGATCGGTCAGGACCTCTTGGGTGAGGCTGCGGTCGAGCTTGATCAGATCGGGGTTCAGACGCACGATGTGGCGGAGGCTGGAGATGCCGGCGCCGGTGTCATCGACCGCCAACCGCGCGCCTCGCTGACGGAGCCGATCGATCGACTCGGTCATGCCGTCGTAGTCCTGGACGAGGGCGTGCTCGGTCACCTCCAGGACGACCTGGCGGTCGTGATGCAGCGTGATCAGACGCTCGAGACGCGCGTCTCCCAGGGTCTGTGGAGAGGTGTTGAGGCTGACGGCCACGTCGTCCGGTAGCTGCCTGGCGGCATCCAACGCTGCCTCGATGGCCGCGAGCTCGAGATCGGTCCCGAGCCCGACTGCGGCAGCCTGCTGGAACCACATGTCCGGTGAGCGGGGTGGTTCGACGTCGAAGCGGGTGAGCGCCTCGAAGGACCTGGCGCGACCATCGTCCAGGGAGAAGATCGGCTGGAACACCGGGTGGAACCGGCGTTCGTCGATGATGGACTTCAGTTCGGTCCACGAGGCGGGCTCGTCACGTTCCTGACCGTCGCTGAGGAGTCGCTCGATCAGCGTGCGGGCTCGCAGGACCACGCGCCGCCGACGTTCGGTTGCGGAGGTGGTCCCGGCCCTGGCCAGTTCGCGTCGCAGATCCGCGACGAACTGCGGGTGGTCGACACTCATGGCGTCAAGGCACCGCTCAGGCTCGCCGTTGGGGTACCCCCGGGCATGCGCGATCGCGACGACCAGGTCCATGGCAGCGTCGGCCGACCGGTCGGGCGTGTCGAGGAATCCGGCCTCCAACTCCCGTAGCCGGGTGCGGAAGGTCGTTCGCTCACGAGGGTCCAGCGTGCGGATCTCGTAGTTCCTCCGCTCCTGCATGCGCTCCTGCAGTTCCGCTTCCGCGCGACGCAGAGATCCCGAGCTCACCAGGGTCCGCTCGTACTCCCCCCCGAAGCGCTCCTCGAGCTGCGCGTGCCGGCGACGCCGGCGGGAACGCAGGATCGACACCAGGAGCACGACCGCGAGCAGGACCAGGGCGACGAGGGTGAGGAGCACCTCGCCAGGGAGTTCGGCCAGGAACGCCGGGAGTTGGGTCCGGTCCAGTTGCACGATCTACCTCGTCGTTGAGTCGTTGATCGGGGGCGATCCTGTCGCGGCCGAGCGGCCAGGAGTACCGGCCGAACGGCCATCTTGGAGGGGCAAGGCCAGGACCGGTGGCCGGGGCCCCGGGCGTGCGGACGGGTAGCCGCTCGACGTATCTGTGCGGAAACTTGACAAAACCTGTACAGCATGGGAAGATGTGTTCACCAAGCGATGGAGAACCCCGATGGCAGCAGCGGTGAGCGTGTCCGACCCCAGCATGGCCGGTGTGACGCGGCTGCGTGCCGAGCAGACCGAGCGACGGGTTGAGCAGACCGAACAAGGTCGCATCGAGGAACTCCTCGTCGCCACAGGACAGGGTGACCAGCGAGCTTTCGCGGACCTGTACGAGCACGTGGCTGCACGGGTGATGGGGGTTGCGCTGCGCGTCGTGCGCGACCGATCCCTGGCCGAGGAGGTCACGCAGGAGGTCCTCGTTGAGGTCTGGCGCAAGGCCGACCGGTTCGATCCCGCCCGGGGGACGGCGATGGGCTGGGTGACCACGCTCGCGCACCGTCGTGCCGTCGACCGGGTGCGGAGCGAACAGGCCAGCCGGGACCGAGACGATCGCGTCTCTCGCCGTGATGAAGGGCGAGCCTTCGATGCGGTCGCGGACGAGGTGGAGGTGCGCCTCGACCACTGGCAGGTCCGGCAGGCGCTTTCGACGTTGACGGACCGACAGCGCGAGGCGGTGGAGTTGGCGTACTTCTCTGGCCACACCTACCGCGACGTCGCTCGCCTGCTC